>JBGUNW010000262.1:0-2033 GCA_045117555.1 Eubacteriales bacterium | reverse complement strand
TAGGTGTTGCCGTCTCCTTCATAGCGAACGGGAGGATTCTCTTCGCTCCACCCGAGAAAGGTAAACCCCTCGTTTGGATTGACGGTTAAAGTTACGGTAGTGCCGGGAACCGCCGTTAAAGCAATGCTGGCGGCAGTGGCGTGTTGATCACGCCCCTCCATTTGAATGGATCCGTAGTTATTAACGGTACCGCCGTTCGCGGTGATCGTTTTAATAATAATATTGCGTGGATCCGCCGCGGAAGCGGAGAACGGAAGCAATACCAGAGCGCCGAGCAAAAGCGAAACGGAAAGCGCGAAAAGGAGCAGGATGCGAATATATTTTTTCATTCTCTTTTTCTCCCTTCCCCGGTTACCGGATAAACTGCGCGGTGCCGCCGGCTGCGTCAATGGCGCCAATGGCGTCATACGTGAACTGGTTGGCAACAATGGTCAATTTGCTGTTCATTTTGCCGGTTGCGCGCACTTTAAGGCGCTTGGCATCCGAAAAGACCAAGCCGCGGCGCTTTAAAATTTCCAAAGTGACCAAATCCCCGTCCTTAAAATGCAAATCAAGCAGCGCAACGTCCACCTGAGCAAGATCGGGGTCTACCCGTTTGCCCCTGGGCGCAAGCTCGGGGCCGGCCTGTTGTTCGTCGAAAACGTCGGGCTGCGAATCCAAAAGGGAGAGCTGATCGCCCCAGGTGGGCGGATCCTGCGGCTCGGCGGCGGCAGGAACTTCCTGCGGCTTTTCCTCAACCTTGGGCGGGTCGGGCAGGTATGCTTCCTCGTAGAGCGGGTCTTCGTACATCGGCGCAGGTTCTTCGGCCGCGGGCGCTTCGTTGTCAAACTCCCAGCTGCTTGCCGGTTCTCCGTTGGCAGGAATAAACGGCTCTTCCCCGGCCGGCTCGCCGGATTCATCGTCATATTCAAAATTACCGGCAACCTTTTCCAGCCGCGTGGTCACCTTTACCAGCTTGCGTTTGACAAGATTTTCCATGGTGTCAAACGGATACTGACTTTCGTAATCCGCCGGTTCGATATCGATCGGCGAAAGGCCGTGCTCCTCGCAAACGCGGTGAACAAGCTCCAACGCCCAGTTGAATTTGCGCTGGGTACGGATCTTATAGCGGAACGGCGTTTCGGCGTATTTGCGCAAAGCGCCAACGTCCTGCCCGCGATAAACGGTGCCTTCCAGCGAGGCCGGGTCAAGCGCGAGGTACAGTTCCAGAATTCTGGTTTTCACATTGATCTTTGCAATTTGCATCCGTCCGTTATGGAAACTGTCGGCCGTCCAGCTGACGCGTGATTTCGTTCCTTTATAAGAAAGCAGGGCGTTTTTGATCGCGCTGTAATACCGTTTGATCTGCGGTTCGGACTGAATGAGCTTTGCCTCGAAGGATTTGCGGTACCGCTCAATGATATTGCTGTCGGTTTCCGGGTCGTACCCCACCACGCGCTCGTTGCCGGTAAACAGGTTGGGATCGTCCGAAGGGTCGGCAAGCTCGGTTTCGTCGTCGGAATCGTCGTCCAAGACCGAAAGATCGTCTACCGAGTCCTCGTCGGCTTCCTCGTCGGCTTCCTCGTCCGCCTCTTCATATCCGGAATGCCCGTAAACCGACGGCGTGTAGGAAGAAACGGGAATGACCTGCGGCTCGTCCGAAACGTGCTCCTCCGAATCGTCAAACGCGCCCATTGCCGAATGCAGATCCTTTTTGGGGTCGGCGGGTGCTTGTTCTTCTTTTTGAGCGGAGGGAAGCATATCGAAAACGTTGATCTTCTTTGCTGGTTCCTTTTCGGCTTTTGCAAACAAAAATCCCTTAAAATGGTAAACCACGATCAGCGCGGCAAGCGCGAGCGCGCCGAGAAGCGCAAGGACTCCCAAGGCGATCAGCCACCCTTCCCTTGTGCGGACCATGCCCTCGGTTGCCAGCAAAAGCGCCATGGAAGAAACGCCGGTTTCCCCGTTTTTCTCCTCTTGTTGATCGGCTTTTTTTGCGGAAATGATCTTGCGGATCAGATAAACAATGCAAAAAACTTCCGCAACGAAAACAC
>JBGUNW010000261.1:0-15135 GCA_045117555.1 Eubacteriales bacterium | reverse complement strand
GAACGCTTTGCCGGTTGCGCGACCTTGGCAACACGGTGATCGTTGTGGAACACGACGAGGAAACCATGGAAAGCGCCGATTACCTGATCGACATTGGCCCCGGCGCGGGCATTCACGGCGGCGAGGTCGTTTTTGCCGGAACACCGCAGGAGATTATGAAATGTGAAAAATCGATCACGGGGTTGTATCTTTCCGGCAAAAAACGCATTCCCGTACCCGAAAAACGGCGCGCGGGCAACGGGCTGTTTCTTTCGGTCCGCGGCGCGGCGCAAAACAACCTGAAAAAGCTGGATGTGGATATTCCGCTCGGGTGTTTTGTTTGCGTGACCGGCGTTTCGGGCTCGGGCAAGTCCTCACTCATCAACGAGATCGTCTATCCCGTTCTTGCCGAGCGGCTCAACCGCGCCGTTACGTATGCCGGAAAATACGAGGAAATTTCGGGCGTTGAGAATTTGGATAAGGTCATTTGCATTGATCAGGATCCCATCGGGCGCACCCCGCGCTCCAACCCGGCCACCTATACCGGCGTGTTCAACGACATTCGCGACCTGTTTGCCAAAACCAAGGACGCCAAAGCCAAGGGGTTCACGCCCGGGCGGTTCTCCTTCAACGTTAAGGGCGGCAGATGCGAGGCCTGCGAGGGCGACGGCGTAAAGAAGATCGAAATGCACTTTTTGCCCGACGTTTACGTGACCTGCGACGTTTGTAAAGGCAAGCGTTACAACCGCGATACACTGGACGTGCATTACAAGGGCAAAAACATTTTTGACGTGCTGGATATGACGGTGGAGGAAGGCGTTTCCTTTTTTGACGGCATTCCCGCCATTCAGCGCAAACTGCAAACGCTTTACGACGTGGGTTTGGGCTATATCAAGATCGGCCAGCCGGCAACCACCCTTTCGGGCGGCGAGGCACAGCGCGTGAAACTGGCAACCGAGCTTGCCCGGCGCGATACCGGCAGGACTATGTATATTCTGGACGAGCCGACCACCGGGCTGCACACCGCTGACGTGCAAAAGCTTTTGGAAATTTTACAGCGGCTTTGCGACGCCGGTAACTCGGTAGTGGTCATTGAACACAATCTGGACGTGATCAAATCCGCCGACCGGATCATTGACCTTGGCCCCGAGGGCGGCGAGGGCGGCGGACGACTGATTGCCCAAGGCACGCCGGAGCAGGTGGCGGAAAACGAAAGATCCTACACCGGCCAATACCTGAAAAAATGGTTTGCCAAGGCAAAAGAGAAAAGCAAAACCTGAATAAAAAAGACCCCGGTGTAAATTCATCGGGGTCTTTTTTCGTTCAGCCCGGCGCAAAGGAAACGTCCGCGCCGATCGCGGTCAGTTTTTCGGTAAAACACGGGTATCCTCTTTCAATATGATGCACGTCGCAAAGCTCGGTCACACCTTCGGCACACAATCCCGCAATCAAAAGCGCGGCTCCACCGCGCAAATCGGTCGCGCGTACGCAAGCGCCGGTCAAACGGTCGCCGCCCGAAAAATCGGCAAAATCACCGCCGAGCATGACGGTTGCGCCCATGCGTTCCAGCTCCTTGATATATTGAAATCGTTTTTTCCAAACGCGCTCGTAAATGCGACCACCCCCGCGCGAAAGGCAAAGCAGGGGTGCAAACTGCGGCTGCATATCGGTGGGAAAGCCGGGGTAGGGAGCCGTTTCCAAAACCGTTCCGTAAAGCTCACCGGTGCGCTTTAAGGTCAGGTGATCGTCCGAAACCGCAATTTCCGCGCCCATTTTGCGCAAAGGCAAAAGGATCGAGCCGAGGTGCGCGGGGCAAACGCCGTCCAGCCGCACGCTTCCGCCCGTCCCGCAAACGGCGCAAAGGTAGGTTCCCGCCTCAATCATATCGGGCAGAATGCGGTAGCGGGTCCCGTGGAGCTGTGTAACGCCGTCAATCCGAATCGTAGGCGTTCCCGCACCCGAAATCCGCGCGCCGCAGGCGTTTAAAAAGTCAGCTAGATCCACAATGTGGGGCTCGCGTGCCGCGCCGGAGAGCACGGTGGTTCCTTTTGCGAGGACCGCGGCAAGAATGCCGTTTACCGTTGCGCCGACCGACGGAAAATCCAACCGCAGATTTGCGCCGCGCAACCCGTTCGGTGCGCTTGCACGCAAAAGATTTTTTTCGGGCTCGATTACTGCGCCAAGGGATTCGAGCAACCGAAAATGCTGGTCGAGCGGGCGCGCGCCGAAATCGCAGCCGCCGGGAACGCCGGTCGTCGCGCGCCCGAAACGTCCCAATCCAGCGCCCAAAAGGTAGGCGGAAGCCCGCAGCTCGGTGGTCAGTTTCAGCGGTACGGCGTCGGGGTCGGCGTTTTTTGTGTTCACGCGAACGGCGGTTGGCGAAAGCCGCGTGAGTTCGGCGCCCATTTTGCAAAGGATTTGCAAAGTTGTTTCTATATCGGTAACCGGGGGCAGTTCTTCCAGCGTGACCTCGTCGCGCACCAAAAGAAGCGCAAACAGAATGGGCAGAGCGGCGTTTTTCATGCCGTCTATCCGAATCGTGCCGGAAAGTTGCCTGCCACCCCGAATCAAAAGATGCGGTGTCATGGCAAAAGAAAATCCTTTCCCGATCCTCGCCCCGAAAGAATGGAAATGACCGTTTTTTGCACCCTGTACGGCGCGAAAAACGGTCATTTATTTGTTATATCCTCTTTTTGCGGGCGAAAAATCGAAGTTCTTTCACCACAAGTATATGCAAAGAGATCAGCTTTTGCCCGTTTGGGCCGGGAATCGACAGCGGAAAAAGGCCACGGCAAGGTCCACTACCAGGTTGTAGCTGCGCGTGCCGGCCGCGGCCCCCTGCGAGCGCAAATAAAAATCATTCACCTGCTCGCTTGCCGTACCGATCACGTTGTCGCGGTATTGCTCAAAAAAGACGGCGTAGGCGCGTTCCTCGCTCTTTACGCGCTCGTCAAGATTTGCCCATGCGGTTTTCCAAAGTTCGTAATCGGCCGAATAGAGCGCGTTGGAAACGTACTCGTAAAGGTTCAGGTAGCCGCTGTATTGCAAATAAGCGTCGTCCGAGCAATAGCAAACCAAAAAGGCGATAAAATTGGCCTCGTCCTCTCTGGCAACGCCGCGCTGGTGCGCAAGCTCGTGCGCCGCGGTAAAGGGAACGCAGTAATCGGGGAAGTCTACGTTGATATTCGCTTCGCCGGTAAAGAAGGTGTAAACGCCGGTGATATGCGCGTAGGAGAACAATTTGCTGATCATCAGCGGTTTGACGCGGCTGTAAAAATGATCGGGAAAGGATTTGTCAACGGTATAATTTTCGTAGGCGGCCGTTAGCTTTCGGTTCAGCTCGGCAATGGTGTAGGGCATGATCGTAGAGCCGGAATCCAAAAGGGTCAGCCCGTCTGCAAGATCGTTCAGCTTTTCAGTCAGGATCAGCGCCGTTTGATAAAGTTCATCGGTTTCAACCGGCGAACGATCCAAACCCAGCTTTTTATCCAGCGTGGTTCCGTAATATCCGGGCGCGAAACAAAGAACAAACAGGATCGCCACGAAACAAATTAAAGCCGCAACGCGCCCGAAAAAAACGCGTACCGCCGCCGCGCTTTTGGAGTGAATGCGGATCACCCGGTAGATCACAATCCCCAGAAAAACGGGAAGAAACAAAAACAAAAGCTCGGCAACGGAGAAGGGGAGCAGGACGGTAAAAAAGGAGAGGATCCGTCTGCCGGCACTGCTGATCCAGCGGTTGAACCAATCGGCAAACGCCGGAATGCGAACGAACAGAAAGTAAAGGATAAGGCAAACCGCGGCAAGCCCGTAAATCACCTTGCAAAAAACCGGTAGTTTGACGGTTTTCCGTTCCGCTTTCATATCCGTGCTCCTTTCTGCTTTTCAAATAAATCGTTCGGAATTTCAAAACCCGGGAAAAGCGAATCGACCAGCGCCGTAAAGTCGGGCGGGGGCGGTGCGGTCAGGGTCAGCGTTTCTCCGACGGTTGGATGAGGGAAGGTCAATTTGTAAGCGTGAAGCGCCTGCCGGGCAATGCGGTCGTCGGCGGTTCCGTAAAGGTCGTCCGAAAGGATTGGGCAGCCGAGAAAGGCAAAATGAACGCGCAACTGGTGCGTGCGCCCGGTCAGCGGCCGCGCGGCCACCAATGCGCAACCGTTCGATTTTGCCAGTACGCGAAATTCGGTAACGGCGGCTTCGGCGTCGGGTACGTTGGGGGAACAAACTTCCCGAACGATAATGCTTTTTTCGGTTCGGTGCAGCGGTTTTTCGATCCTGCCGGACTGCGGCAGGTCGTCCCCGCGCAAAACGGCAAGGTATATTTTTTCAATTTTGCCTGCCTGCATAGCGGCGGTCATGCGCCCGGCGGCAAGCTTATTGCGCGCAATCAGCAAAAGCCCGCTGGTGTCGCGGTCCAGCCGGTTGACCGGGCGAAAGACGAACGGCACGCCCATTTTGCGGTAGCGAAAGGCAAGCGCGTTGGCAACGGTATCGCGGTAGTGATCGTGCGAGGGGTGCGTGGGCATATTTGCCGGCTTGTTCGGCACCACAAGGTCCGCGTCCTCGTAAAGAATCGGCAAATGCAAATCGACCGGCTCCAAAAGCGGCTGATCGGTGCTGTCGCAGGTGGCGATCGAAAGGGAATCCCCTTCCCGCAAAACCCGCCGGACGGTTACGCGTTCGCCGTTTACGAGAATGCCGTCAACGCGGTATTTCAGATATTTTATCATTTTGGAGGAAAGTGAAAGGCGGGATTTCAAAAAAACGCCAACCGTGCTTCCGGCCTCGTTTGCCGAAATTTCAAAATCCATAGCGCACCTCCTTCCCGTGAACGATGGTTTTATTATATCATCTTCGCCGCCCGTTTACAAGGGACGTACCCTCTTTTTTGAAAAAAGACTTGCAGATCATAAAAAAATGTGGTAAACTATCCATAGAAAAATCGGAGGAAGGAGTTGGGAAATGAAGCGCATCCTGCTGTTATTGATTTGTTGTTGTTTGCTGCTTGCCGCCTGCGCGGGAACCCCCGAAGGCGTGAAGGAACCCGAAATCCTGCCTGATCTCCCGGAGCCGATTCCGCAGACGGAACCAACACCCGACGCCACCGACTACGCCGCCGCGCTTTCTGCCGTGTTTGACGGCGTGGAAGAACCCCCGCAAACCGATTTTGAATACGAAACGAATGGGGAAACCGCAACGCTGACCGCATACCGCGGTGAAAACGAGGCCGTCCGCGTTCCCGAAACGTTTGGGGGCTGTCCGGTTACCGCAATCGCGGACGGCGTTTTCGCAAACCGGGAAAATTTGAAAGTTCTTATCCTGCCCGAAACGATTTCCGATTTCGGCGCCGGAATTTTAAAAAACACCGCTTTAACGGCGCTTTGTTCTCCTTTTCCCATCGCGGGCGGTTACCTCGGTGTTCTTTGGGGCGCGGCCGCCTCCACCGGCAACCGTGTGCCCGCTTTGAAATCGCTTCGCTGTTTCAAGGTGCTTGCCCCCGCAACGGAGCCCTTCCGCCTGCCCGCAAACGGTCTGTCCGATTGCACGGGGCTGGTTGCTCTGGAATTGCCGGAGGGAAGCGAGCTCGGCGATTTTTCGCTTTCCGGCTGCGAAAAGCTGGCGTATCTCAATGCAGGAACGCTTACCAAGGTGGGCGAAAAGGCGTTTGACGGCTGCGTTTCATTGCAAAAGCTGGAATTCGGAAACAATCTTACTCAAATGGGGTTTGCCGCTTTGCGTGATTGCCGGAGTTTGATGAAATTGGAACTTCCGTTCATTGGCGGATCGACGCAAGAACAACCCGAAAATCCGTCGGAACGCACCGATTTTCTCGGCTTTGTATTCGGAGCGGTCAAGCCGGCATTTGCAAAAGAATTTTATCCGCCGTTTTTGCAAAAGGTTACCCTTTTGGAAGGATGCGAAGCGTTGCCCGATTTTGCGCTTTACGAGTGCGCTTCTTTAACCGAGCTCTCCCTGCCGGATTCTTTGAAGCGGATCGGCGGGCGGGCGCTTGCCGGATGTACTTCTCTTTGCCGGCTCTCGCTGCCCGACGGCTGTACCGAGATCGGGGACGCCGCCTGTGCCGGATGCAGCTCTTTGGCTGTGGTGCAAATGCCGGAAGGAGTACGAATCGGGAAAAACGCTTTTTTGAAGTGTCCCTTTGAGCATTAAAAACATAAAAAAAAGAACCGGCGGTCGATTTCCGACCGCCGGTTCTTTGCGTGCGTATTACTTGCGGATAATGGTAACGTTTGCCGGTTGAATCCCGGTGCTGGTGTAAACGATCTCGTTGATCTGCGCGATCTGGGAAGGTTGAAGGGTATCCGCTTTGACGATAATGCTGACGCTGTCCCCGTTGAGAACGGCAACGCACTGCTCAAAGCCCTTTGCCGTGATCAGCGATTCCATATCCGCCTCTTTGCGAATCTCGTCGGCAATGGTGGCAATCCCGGTCAGGGCCTCGTTTTTGGTGGTTTCGGCCGCCTCGGCGTTGTCTACCACCGATTGAAGAACTTCCAGGGCCTCGTCACGCGCGCGTTGGCGGCTGACCTGCGTTGCCGAGAAGTAGGCGTCGGTGGTGGTCTTTTCGGTTCCTTCGTTCGATTTTGGCTGTTCAGTGGTTTGCTTGTCGTACCCTTGGTAGCCGGCGGCCTTCTTGTTTCCGTTGGCAAAGAGCAACCAGTTGAGCAGAACGGCAACGGCGATGAGCAGGACGGACGCGGTGATAATGGCGTTTCTGCGCCCGAACTTTGCCATCATTCTGCGGAACTTGCCCGGCTTTTTCTCCTGTGGTACGGCCTCTTCGGTCGTGCTTAATTCGGTCGTTTTTTCTTTCATGGGGAATCCCTCCTGTTTCAAAATTCCATTTTGGATTTGTTACACTATATGAACGGGTTGCGGCAATTATACCGAAAGGGCAAAAAAATCACCCGGCTTCCGCAATGCTGATCCGGTTTGTGGGAACGCGGAACGCCGCCGAGAGCAGGGCGGTCAGCGTGCTGCGCACAGCGGGGTCGTTCCCTCCGCGGCAAACCACGCCAATGCCGCTTACCTCGGGCGGGTTTTGTGCAATGACCAAAGCTTTGGCCGAGGAGCCGCTCCCGATGGTGGCGTAAACCTCGGTGCCGTTTCTCGTTTCGGTGGCGTAAACCGTTTCAAAACCGCCCGAGAGCGTTGCCGAAACGCGCACCGCGCTCACGCCGTCTACCGCCGCGCAAAGATCGGCAATGCGTTGTTCCAGCTCCGCGCGGTAAAGCGCAAGCTCCTCGCCGGAGGAAAGCGATTTTTCCGGCTCGGCAGTTTGCTGTTT
Source organism: Eubacteriales bacterium (assembly GCA_045117555.1). Classification (GTDB taxonomy): domain Bacteria; phylum Bacillota; class Clostridia; order Oscillospirales; family CAG-272; genus UMGS1865. Next base: position 7,847 of record JBGUNW010000261.1, on the reverse strand, counting down.
GGTAAACCAGCCGCTTCCCAAAAGGAGCAAAAAAATGCCTGCCGCCGCGCCGAGAAGGATTAGAAAGAGTTTCTTTTTGCCCGGCTTTGCCGGCTCTTTTTTTTCATCTTTTTCCGTGTCTTTCATAGGTTCTCCTTTCATTTGATTGCCGAATCGCAGGTACAGTCGAGCAGTTCGGAAACGTAGGTCTCCAATTCGTGCGGGTTTTTCCATTTTGCGCGCCCCGAAAGGATCAGGGTAACCGATGCCGGTCTGCTTTCGCCGTCCGATTCTTCCCAAACAACCGCGCAACGAATTTCCCCCTGTTCGATCCCGAATTTCTGTTCGAGATGCCCGGTCAGCGCCCGCACGAAATAAACGCGCCCCGCGGCGTCCAGCGCCTCTTGGGAGCGAAGTTCAAAATCCGATTCCCGGTTGCTTTCCGGGGAAAGGGAAGGCAGGTCTTTCAGCTTGGTGATCAGCCCCGGCAGAGGAACTGCGATCACGCAAAACAAAACCAGTACCGAAATCAGCCGCAGATGTTTTCCAAGACCCGACGAGGCGCCGCCCGGCGCAAGCATTCCCACCAGCGCGGCAAGCAGAGCCGCCCCGAGCAGGGAAAGAAAATAAGCGTTCATCCCGCCCCTCCCTTCAAACCGCCGCCCCGCAATGCACCAGTAGCACGCAGGAGAGCAGCAGGACCGACGAACAAATGCTTGCCGCGGCAAGTAAATATCCGCAAAGGGAGGCAACCTCGTCCAAAAGCTTCTTTTCGGTGTCGCATCCCAAAAGGTCGGCAAACCCGGCGCTGATCTGCCAGCAAAGGCCGGAAAGCCAGAGCCGCAGGAGAATGGGAAAAAGCGAAAACAGAATGAGCAAAACCGAGCAAAGGCCCAGCGTTCCGCGCAGGTAAGAGACCCCGGCGCTCACCGTTCGCAACAGCTCGGAAACCGAGCCTCCCACCACCGGCACCAAATTTCCAACGGCGAATTTTGCGCCGCGCATGGCCAAACTGTCGTTTTTTGCGGCCAGCAGGGTCTGAAAGCCCAGCATGGCAAGAAGAAGGGTCATCAAACCGGCCAAAAAAATGGTGTAGTGTTTTTTCAGCGAGCCGACCAATGTTCCGAAACGCAAATTTCCGTCGAGTGCGCCGATCACGGCAAAGGCCATGCAAAAGCCGCAAAAGGGAAGAATGCTGTTGCCTACCGCCTCTTCCAATACCGTTAAATAAACGGAAAGCCCCGCCGAGGATGCGCTTGCCGCCGTTACATTCCCGCCCATTGCCCAAAGCGCGCCGGAAAGCGGAATGACCGCCGAGGTCAGCCGGTTCAGTCGGTCAAAATAGGTCACCACCGAATCGACAAGCCCGTAGGTTTGGGTCAGGAGCGCCGAGAGCAGCGCCAGCGAGGAAGCAAAGGAAAACGCCCGCGCGACCGATTCGCTCCCCAGCGAGGTTCGCACCGCAGAGAAGAGCGCGCTCAACAGCAAAAGAGCGATCACCGTGCAAAAGGTGGGCAGACAGTCCCCAAAAATCTCGCCCAGCAAAGCGCCCGTGGTGGCGGCAAGATTTGAAAAACCACTCATTTTTTGCAATTCCTCGGCAATTTCTTCGGTGCTTTCCGAAAAAAGACCGGGCGGGAGCAATTCGGCAATATCTTCCGGAATGGCCGCAAGAAAATCCCGGAACTCGTCCGGCGGCGTTTCGGAGCTTTCCTCCTCGGCAAAGACGCCGAATGAGAAAAACGATCCGATCACGAAAAGGAGAAAGCAAAAGATCGCCAGCCGCCGGATCAAGCGCCCATGGCGAACAGTGCTTTTGCGGTGGAAAAAATCTCCCTCATCAGCGGCAGACTCAAAATGAGAATTTCGATCTTTCCGGCAAGCTCCACCCCGGTTCCAACGCCGCTCTCTCCCGCGTCGCGGCAAATATCCGCGCAAATCTGCGTCAATACGGCAATGCCCAGCGCTTTGAGCAAGAACGAAGCGTAAGGTGCAAGGCCGGTGGTTTCGGTCAGTTGTTTGAGGTAGGATACCAGCGGAGAGGCCATGGCAAGGATCGCCCCTGCAAACAACACCGTTGCCGCCAGCCGCAAAAGCGGCAGAAAATCCGCGTTCCATTTTTTGATGATCACGGCTGCCGAAACCACCGCAACGCCCACCATGCAAATTTTTGCGCTGTCCATTTTTTGTCGTCATCCCACGCCGAAAATCGAGGTTACCAGATCGAACAAATCGCGGATTTGATTGATCAGAAGCATCAGCACCACCAAAATTCCGGCAATCGTTACAAACATGGCCTGCTCATCCCTGCCGGTTTTGGAGAGGATCTGGGTTGCAACGGCAACCAGAATTCCAACGCCGGCAATTTTTACAATTAAAGAAATATCCATTTTCTTCCGCCTTCCTGTTTTTTTGATCGTTACCAAAGCAAAATGGAAAGTAAAACCGCCGCTCCCATGCAAACTGCAAAAATAACGCGCGATTTTGCCGATAATTCCTCCATTCGTTTGGCGCGCAGCTGCCCCAGCGCGGCGATATAGTAATCGCTCCGGCGCAAAAGTTCCTCGCGCCTCCCGTAGCCGAATTCGCGCACGAACGAAGAGAGCAATCGGCGCGCTTCGGCGTCCAAATACATTTGCGAGGCATGGTAAATCGTTGTCAGATCGGGGTGCTGCTGTCGGCAAAGGCAGGCCTCCAACAGGGCGCGGTCGGCCCGTTCCATAATTTGCGGCAGGGGTAAAAGGTAGCAATCCACCTGCGAGCGGATATAAAAGATCAGATCCGACCAACCCGCCAGAACCGCAATTTTCCGTTTTTCAAAGCCAACGAAAAGGGAAGCCGCAAAACCGCCCGCACCGAGGATGAGGAGTACGCCGAGCAGTTTAAGAACGGTCATCGGTTTCCTCCCATGATCTGATAACGTAGTCGAATCCGCCGAACCCGTTGCGCAAAAGCTTTACGTAGGCTGCAAAGATTTTTGCGCGATGGAGCCGTTCAATCCCCGGGCGTGCGAACAGCTCGGGAAAAGAACGCGCATGGGCCGAGGCAAGAATGGGAACGCCTCGGTTTGCCGCCAAAAGCAGGGAACGGGCTTCGGCGTCGGTACCGATCTCGTCGCAAATAATCAATTCCGCTCCCAACGTGCGCACGGCAATATCAATTCCAACTTCCTGCGGGTAACCCACCAGAATATCCAGCAGGAGATTTTCGCCTTCCAGCGTGCCGGAAAATTCGGCGCGTGTGTCTACCACCACCGTTCGAATGCCGTTTGCCGGGTCGGCCGCCGCCCTTGCCGCCGCACGCAGGCAGGTTGTTTTTCCAACGCCAGGCGGCGAAAAGAGCAGTACGCCTCCAACTCCTTTTGCTTCGCGCAAAAGTTTTAAAATCGGTTCTGCCGAAACGCGGTGGCAATGCGGCAAACGGACCACAAGTCCGCTGATTTCTCCAACGCCAACCATTCGTCCGCCGTCTACCGAGGCGCTTCCGCAAACGCCCACGCGAATGCCGCCGGGCAGGGTGATATAGCCATTGCAAATTTTGCTTTGGTAGGCGTAAATCGAACCGCCGCACATGGCCGAAAAAAGCTCGGTAACTTCCTCTTGGGAGAGCAGAACCCCCGTAGCGTAATTTCTGCCGCCGCAGGTCACGGTGGTCAGCCGGCCGGCGTGAATGCGAAGTTCTTCCGCCTGTCCCGCCCCGCAGGAGGCGATCGCCTCGCAAAGCCGCGGGGGTAAGAGTTCGGTCAGTACGTCCGGCAAAAGCGTTTTTTCTTTTTTTCGTTCAATAATCCGCACCTTGATCTCCCCCCTTTGTCCGATTCTATGCGGACGAGCAGGAAAATAGAACTTTTTTACGAGCTTCCGCATAGGATACGGAATGGAGTTTTTCATTTTTTGAAAAAAACTTTTGAGATTGGGGGAAAAGACGAATGAAAAAAGCGAAAACGAAAGCGGGTTTTGCCGTTCGCGTAACCGGCGAGGACGCCTATTTTGCGGCGTCCAACAGCGTACATGGCTTTCAAAGCTACTATTCTGCCTGCTTTGACAGCGCGCGCATCGGCCGGCTGTATGCCGTAAAAGGCGGTCCGGGAACCGGGAAAAGCCGTTTCTTGCGCGCGGTTGCGGAGCAGGGGGCAAAATGCGGTTGGCACCCGGAATTGATTTATTGTTCTTCCGACCCCGATTCGCTGGACGGCGTGATCCTGACCAAACCCGAAAAGGAGGGGATCGCGCTTCTGGACGCAACGGCACCGCACGTTTACGAGCCGAACCGGCCGGGATACCGGGAGGAGCTGATCAACCTCGGTTCCTTCTGGAACGGGGAACTTTTACGCGCAAAGGCAAGCGAAATTGCCGAACGGAATCGCCAAAAGCAGGAGGCGTATCGCATGGCCTATCGCTATCTTTCCGCTTACGGGGAAATGACGGCCACACGCGACGAGCTGGTCGAGCCGTATTTGCGCAGAAAGGCGCTCTGTGCTTTTGCCGAAAAATGGATGCGCCAAATTCCCGAAGAGGAGGCGTTTGAGGAGCAGATCGCGCTTGCCCGTTCGATCGGAATGCGCGGTATGGTAACGCTGGATACCTACTACGCGAACGCCAAAACGGCATACTATGTAGAGGATTGCCGCGGGAGTGCGGCGGTCTTTTTGGGGGCGCTTTACGAAATTGCCAAGCGGAAAAAGCTTTCGGTGCGCGTTTCCCGCGACCCGCTCCTGCCAGACAGATTGGACGGCATCTTTTTCAAAAACGCGGGCATTGCCTTTCTCGCGTTTGAGGGCGGGGGCAAAGAAAAACGCCGCAAGATCAGTATGCGCAGATTTGTGGAAACCGCTTCCATGCGCGTTGGAAGAGAGGAACTTAATTTCGCCGAGCGAATGCGTCGTGCCATGCTGCGGGGAGCAGCGAACTGTTTTTCACGTGTGAACGAAGTGCATTTTTCCATAGAGGATATTTATATCCGGGCAATGGATTTCGGCGCGAAGGAGTCCTTTACCCGATCGTTCTGTACGACTCTTTTCAAAGCGTAAAAAAGCGCGGCGCACTTTTCGGGTGCGCCGCGCTTTTGCGGTGGCGGGGTTATTCCGCCGGTTGCAGGTTCAATTTTTCAATGATTTTCCGAGCCGCCTCGTCAAGGTAATCATTTTCCATCAGTTCGATCATCCCGCGGTCAACCAGCGCCGAAAGCTTGGGGTCCATAGGGATCCGCGCCAGCAGGTCGTAGCCGAACTTTTGGGCAATTTCCTCAATGTGGCTCTCGCCGAACACCTTGATCTCCTTGCCGCAATCGGGGCATTTTACGTAGGAAAGATTTTCCACCAGCCCCAGCACGGGAATGTTCATCATGGCGGCCATATTCGCGGCTTTGCTTACGATCATGGAAACCAGATCCTGCGGGCTGGAAACGATCACAACACCGTCCACCGGCATGGTTTGAAAAACGGTGAGCGGAACGTCGCCGGTTCCGGGGGGGCAGTCCACCAAAAGCACGTCCACGTTCCAAATGGTTTCCTGCCAGAATTGCTGAACGGTCCCCGCGATCAGCGAGCCGCGCCAAACCACCGGTTTCGTTTCATCGCCGAGGAGCAGATTGACCGAGATCATATCAATTCCGGTTTTGCTTGCTGCGGGGATCATACCGTTCTGGTCGCCGTAAATTTCCACGTTCTTCAAGCCGAACGCTTTGGGGATCGAGGGGCCGGTAATATCCGCGTCCAAAATGCCGACGCGGTAGCCCTCGCGGCGCAAAAGCACGGCGAGCATGGTGGTAACGAGCGATTTACCAACGCCACCCTTGCCGCTTACAACGCCGATGACGTGCTTGATGCGGCTTGCGGCATTTGCCGGCAGTTTCAGATTTTCCGTCCGGGAAGAGCAGTTCTCGGAGCAGGTGGAACAATCGTGGGTACATTCTTCTGCCATATTAAAAAATCTCCTTTTTTGTGTATCGACTTTATTATACACTTTTTTTTGGAAAAAGCAAGATGAAAAGTTGTGTATTTTGCAAAAATTGCAAAAAAATTCACAAACCCACTTGCAATCCGAAGTTGATTGCTTTATAATATTATTTGTTGAAAAATGCCCTTTTTACGGAGGAAAAACAATGAAAAAATTAACGAAAAGCAAAACGTTCGGCGGTGTGAAAGGCCCGGTCCTTACCATTGTAATGGACGGCGTCGGCCTTGCGCCGGATACGATCTCCAACGCGGTCAAAAGCGCCTATACGCCCAACCTGGACCGCTTGATGAGCGAATACCCAATGGTCGCCCTCAAAGCGCACGGCACCGCGGTCGGCCTTCCTTCGGACGACGACATGGGCAACAGCGAAGTCGGCCACAACGCGCTGGGTGCGGGGCAGGTGTTTGCACAGGGAGCAAAATTGGTGTCCAACTCCATTGCCTCGGGCAAAATGTTCGCGTCGGCCACCTGGCAGGAGCTTGTCGGCAACGTAAAGGCAAACAAGAGCACCCTGCATTTTCTCGGCCTGTTTTCGGACGGCAACGTTCACTCGCATATCGACCACCTCAAAGCCATGCTGACCGAGGCAAAAAAAGAGGGCGTAAGCAAAGTTCGCGTGCATATTCTTTTGGACGGCCGCGACGTTGGCGAAACCTCGGCTTTGGATTATATTTTGCCGTTTGAGGACTTTTTGAATACCCTCCGCGCGCCGGATTTTGACGTTTGCATTGCGTCGGGCGGCGGCAGAATGCAAATCACCATGGACCGCTACGAGGCCAACTGGGCCATGGTGGCGGCCGGCTGGAGGACCCACGTGCTGGGCGAGGGACGGCAGTTTGCAAGCGCCGCCGAGGCGGTGGAAACCTATCGGAAGGAATTGCACGTGATCGACCAGGATCTGCCCGCGTTCGTCATTGCAAAGAACGGCGCCCCCGTTGGAACGGTAGAGGACGGCGACAGCGTCATCTTCTACAACTTCCGCGGCGACCGCTCCATTGAAATTTCCCGTGCCTTTGACGCGCCCGAAGGGGAGTTTGACAAATTCGATCGCGTGCGCGTGCCGAAGGTCAAATTTGCCGGTATGCTGGAATACGACGGCGACCTGCATATTCCCAAAAAATATCTTGTATCTCCGCCCGAAATCACCAACACCATGGGCGAATATCTTGCGGGAACGGGGATCCCCGTGCTTGCCATGTCCGAAACGCAGAAGTACGGTCACGTCACCTATTTCTGGAACGGCAATAAATCGGGTAAATTCGACGAAAAGCTGGAAACCTATATTGAAATCCCTTCGGACGTTGTTCCGTTCGAGCAGCGCCCCTGGATGAAGTGCGCCGAGATCACCGATAAACTCATCGAATGCCTGCAATCGGGCAAGTACAAGGTTCTGCGCGTCAATTTCCCCAACGGCGATATGGTGGGGCATACCGGCTCGCTGGCGGCAACCCGGTGCTCGATGGAAGCGCTGGATTTGCAGCTGGGCAGAATTTTGCCGGTTGTGGACGCGCTGGGCGGCGTTGCCATTATCACCGCCGACCACGGAAACGCCGACGAAATGTTTGAGATGGACAAAAAAACGGGTCAGCCCAAGCTGGATAAAAACGGCAAAATGAAGGCCAAAACCAGCCATACGCTCAACCCCGTGCCCTGCATTTTCTACGATAACACCGAGGCGAAAAACCACTACACGGTCAAAGTAAACGGCAAATTCGGGCTTTCCAACGTTGCCGCAACCACCGTTAATCTCTTGGGCTACGAAGCGCCCGGAATGTGGGATGAATCCATCATTGAGCTGAAATAACAAAACTGCCCGGCGGAATTTCCGCCGGGCAACTTTAAAAAAGGGAAGGAGAAAACCATGTCTTCTTTGGAGGAGATCCGCGCAAGGTGCGAGGGGTGCCAAAAATG
>JBGUNW010000260.1:0-2720 GCA_045117555.1 Eubacteriales bacterium | reverse complement strand
CTACCACGCCGCGCCGATAATTTCAATATGAGAGGACACAAAACGCCCGCCGTGGCTTTTATAACCCGGCTTATTTACACCAGCTCGCGCGACGACTTCGCCGCGTTTCTCGCACATTCGCCGCTCACTTCCCACGAGCGCGAACTCGTTTTACTGTACGCAGACGGGGCGCTGTACAAGGAACTCGCCGACCGCTACCACGTAACCGAGGCGGCAATCTACGCGCAAAAGCGCAAGGCGTACGAGAAACTCGCGCAATATTACATCACGAAAACGTGATGTTTTATCACGCCAAATTGTACATACCTATTTATTTATTGTACGTTTCTATACTCTAAATATGACAAAATATGACAAATAGTACAGCGACTTAAAGCGAAACGCAGCGAAATTATTTTAAAAATATTTCGCTCAAAGTCGCTACAAGTTGCTCGTTTTCGCTACAAGTCGCAACGCGTCGCTCAATTTCGCTTTTCTGAATAGAATTGAATTGAATTGAAATGAAATGAATAGAATTGGAGTGAATATATATAAAGCGCCCACCCGCGCCTTAGTAAAAAACTACGCGCTCACCTCTTTGGCGTACGCGTACATATAGCGGTAAATGATATCGGCCACAACCTGCGGCATTGTTTCACCGAGCCCGCAGCGCAGCTCGTCGAGAAGTCGCACGGGGTAGTAATTAGACTCACCCGGGAAACGCGCAAACAAGCCGTTTTCTGAAATATGCAAGACCACATCACGGCAGCACACGCGCGGCGCGTCGATAGCGAATTTGTACGAGTGAAACGAAATGCAGCCGCGGGAATCTGTACGGCGTGGCACCTGCGCGGTTAGTATTTCGTCGAGGTTTGCCGAGCACGGAATAAAAAAAGATTCGGGGCGCATAGGCTCGACGGCAAACTGTTTATTAAACTTGTCGACATACTCCACGAGGAAAGCGTTTGCTTTTTGCACCGTGTCGCAGCCAGCTATAAAAAACTCGGTTGGGAGCCTGCGCTGCAGAGTTAGCCACATGCGCTCGACGCGCCCCTTGGCCTCGGGCGACCATGCGAGGATTTGACGTATACCGAGGTCGCATAAAATCCGCTGCCATTGCGTGCGCTTGTCGTGCAGGCCTGCGAGCTGCTCCCATTGCGTGAGGTTTTTCTTTGCCTTGGGAGTTACGCAGAAAATTGCGGCGCGGTCGCTGTAGATCTCGCGCGGGCAGCCGTAACGCTGGATAGTGCGGCGCATAATTTCGAGGTAGCCGTAGAGGCATTCGAACTCGGTAATGTACAACGCCGTAACGGCGCTCGTAGCGTCGTCGATTGCTCCGACCATGCAATAGCGCTTGTTATTTCCGAAACGGGAAAACCACGCAAACGGCGTGCCGTCAATTTGCAGCATGTCGCCGAAATTGTCGCGGCGTATTCTCGGGCGCTTTACTTTTTGCTTTTTGATTTTATGCGCCTCCGGGCTTATTATCCCGTATTCGCTCATAATGGCGCGGAGCGTTGTATAACTTATTTTGATTTTTTCGTAATGCTCGAGGCACTCCGAAAAATACTTGAAATTAATACCCGCGTACGCTGGCGAGGCGTAGAGCGCTACAATGCGGCGTTTGAGCTGCTCCGGGGTTTTATTTACGGGCGGGTGCCCGAGGTTTTTATTGTCGAGGCACGAGAGCCCCTCGGTACGATACAACTTTTTTAATTGGCTCATTCTTACGACGGAATAGCCGCAGGCGCTCGCCGCTTGCGCTAGCGTATACTTTCCGGCCGCCAGCCCCTCAAGGTAGACCGGCAAAAGCTGTTTGTATTTCATAGTGTCGGGATAATCGGCAAATTACGCGAAAATGTCAAGCGCAAAAAATATTAAAAAAAAATTATTAAAAAATCATTTTGTGCTTGACATTCTTAATTTTTAGGCGTACATTTAACTTAACTTGACGAGCGGAAATTATAAACGCTCGCCTCGACGGTTGAGTTAGAGAGTGCATAACTGAGCCGTTGAGAAATCGACGGACAATAAAAGCCCGCTACCTTGCGCACTCATGGTAGCGGGTTTTTTATTGCTGGGGGGAAAGTTAAGAATGACGCTTTATGAGATTTTCAAAAACGACGAGAACAAGTGCACACAGATTGCACAGACCACCACAGACACAAACCTTTGTATTTTCTACGCAAGAGCCGCAGAGGGCTACAGAATCAAACTTGAGAAATTAACACTCCGCGAGGCGTGCTTATGAACGCATTAAAAGACGTGAGCGAGGCCGAAGTCATGCAGGAAGTAAAGGACGTCATAAAGGCGACCGGCATTAAATTACAGCGTATTAACGTCGGTTGTTTCAAAGTTGGTAATAACTTTATACGGACGGCGGACAACGGAACACTCGACTTTGAGGGATACGACAAGCGCGGGCGTTTCTGCGCTATCGAGTGCAAACGGCCGGTTGGCGGCAGGATCTCGCCAGCGCAGGCGGCGCGAATTGCCGACATCAACGCGGCGGGCGGCGTTGCATTTATCGCCCATAGTGGAGCCGAGGCGCTCGAGAGCCTCAAAAAAAATAAATGTATTTAAGGCGAAAAGCTGCGCAGCGAAAAGCCATAAAAAAACTAAATAACGAGGTGCGAAACATGAGAAATGTTATTTATCAGATTTGCGACAAATTGCGGGGCTATTCCAAAGACGAGGACTACTTCGAAGTAATAGGCGTAACACGTAATGGCAAAGGTTTG
>JBGUNW010000259.1:0-2140 GCA_045117555.1 Eubacteriales bacterium | reverse complement strand
GCCTATGAACGTTATTTTTATTTCCCCGCATTTTCCGCGTCATTTTTATCAGTTTTGCGCCCGCCTGAAAGAGCGCGGCGTGACCGTTTTGGGAATCGGCGATGCGCCGTGGGAGGCGATCGGCGAAAGCTGTCAGAACAGTTTGTCCGATTACCGGTATGTGTCGTCTTTGCAGGATTATGATCAGGTTTACCGCGCCGTCGCCGATTATGTGTTCCGTTACGGCCGCATCGATTATGTCGAAAGCGAAAACGAATACTGGCTGGAACTGGACGCGCGGATTCGAACGGACTTCAACATCACGACGGGACCGAAATTCGAAGATATGGCGGCGATGAACCGCAAATCCCGTATGAAGGAGGCTTATGCCCGCGCGGGAATTCCGACGGCGCGATGGACGTTGCCGCAAACGGAGCGGGACGCTTTGGATTTTGCGAATAAGGTCGGTTATCCCGTCATTGTCAAGCCGGATAAAGGTGTTGGAGCCTCTAACACCTATAAACTGAAAACCGACGAAGATATAGCCGCTTTTTGGGCGTCCAAACCGGCGGATGTTCCCTATATCGAAGAAGAACTCGTCCCCGGTCACGTCGAAACGTTCGACGGCATTACGGATTCGCAAAAGAACGTTCTATTCTGCGCTTCCCAATGCCTGCCGGTCAGTCTGATGGACGCGGTCAATCTGGACGAGGATGTCGTCAGCTACTGCCAGGCCCCCGGCGACGATCTGCGCGCGGCGGGCGAGAAAATCCTCAAAGAGTTCGACACGCGCAACAAGTTTTTCCATTTCGAGTTTTTCCGCTTGGATAAAGCGAAAAAAGGTTTGGGCAAGAAGGGTGACATCGTCGGGCTGGAGGTCAATATGCGCGCCCCCGGCGGCTATATTCCGGATAAGATGAACTACGCATACGACACGGACGTTTACACGATCTGGGCGGACAGCCTGATTTACGACAAGTGTTTTATGAACAGCGATTTTAAGCACTATATCACGCACATCGGGCGCAAGGACAGCATCGCTTACGCGCACACGCCGGAAGAGATCCGCGACCGGTACGCGGAAAACATTTTGAAGGAACAGACGGTTGACGCCGTTCTGGCGGGCGAGATGGGCAATCACGCTTTCTTGATGCGCGCGGACACGTTGGAGGAGCGCGACGAACAGGTGCGCTTCATTCTGGAAAGGAAATAACATGGACAGGAAAAGCTATACCATCCATTCAAACGCTTTGAACCGTGAAATGAATTTGTTGTCTTACGGCGACAGAGGTCTGCCCGTGCTGGCTTTTCCGTGTCAGGACAGCCAATGCGACAACTGGGAGGTTTTCGGGATGCCCGACGAACTTTCCGATTTTATCGAAAGCGGAAAAATCCGCCTGTTCTGCGTCGATACGGTCGATACCGAAAGCTGGTCGGATGTCAACGGTGATAAAGAACGCCGCGCCGAAGTTCAGGAAAGCTATTTCCACTTTGTCGCGGATGAGCTGGTGCCGTTCATTCTGTCCGTTTCCGAAGACGACCGTCTGCCGCTGGTAACGGGTTTCAGTCTGGGCGGAGGGCAGGCGGGGATCGCTTTCTTCCGTCGTCCCGATCTGTTTTCGGGCGTTCTGACCTGTTCCGCCTGCTTTAACGCCGAGCATTTCTGGGACGGCTGGACAAGCAAGGTGATTTACGACAACTCGCCGCTTTTGTTCTTGGAAAATATGCCGGAAGACCACCCGTATATCGCTTTGTACAACACAAAGAAAATCATTCTGTGCGCAGGACAGGGATTTTGGGAACGCGAATGTCAGCGCACGACGCGGCTGATGGGCGAACTGTTGCCGCGCAAAGGCATTGAAGCGTGGGTCGATTTGTGGGGCAAGGATTCCGATCACGACTGGCCGTGGTGGAAAAAGCAGATTCGCTATTTCCTGCCGTTCTTTTTAGAGGACTGAAAAAAATGTTGCCGGTTAAAAACGAGCAAGTGCGGGCGTTGCTGTTAAAAGGGCGTTTCGGACTGGAAAAGGAAAGCTTGCGCATCACGCCGGACGGCTATTTCTCGCACACGCCGCACCCTTTTCCGGGGGAGGAGCATATCGTCCGCGACTTTTGCGAAAACCAGACGGAAATCAATACGCCCGTTGTGGACAGCGCTTCC
>JBGUNW010000258.1:0-4818 GCA_045117555.1 Eubacteriales bacterium | reverse complement strand
CCCCCTCGCGCTCCCCTACTTTCAAAAAACCCCCAAACAAGTTTTGGGAGTTTTTGAAAACGGCTTTATTCATGGCTCCGAATGGAGCTTTATTTTTTTCGGCATTAGAACGCCATTTCTACAAATCCCGAATTGGCCCCCGGCACTGCCGGGCGGCCCCGGCAAGCCGGGTTCCGAATCTTGGGTAAGCAAAACCCGTTTCCGCTTGCTTTCTAATCCACATCAATTCAAACCGTTTTATTTCCTTGCCGGATTTCTAAACCCTTTTTGCAAACCAAAGAATTGGACCCCCGCACTGCGGGGCCCGGCGGTCTTATCGGGTTCCCTTCAATTTCTCCACTTCGGCTTGGAGCAGGGCGATTTTTTTGACCTGCTCGGCAAGGATCTGCGGGTCGGAGGAGTCGGCGGTAAAGTGCTGGTAGGCGGATTTTCCGAACTCGGTGTAGGCGGCTTTCAATTTTGCCTCGGCGTTGGCAATTTTAATTTGTGCCGCGGCGGTTTCGGTGGCTTTGCCGATCTTTTCGGCGGCGGCGGTTCCAACGGCGCGCGCGGTTTCCAAAAATTCATCCCATGTCATGGAAAAGGCCTCCTTTTTCGTAAAACTTCTTTTATGCATATTGTAGCACGGAATTGAAAAAAAGTCAAGTTCGGCATACATAACGGGCGGCGGGAACAGGAAAACTAATACAAAAAAAGAGAGGGGATCAACCATGGATATGGAACCGAAACGATATGAAAAACTGGTCAAAGCGCACGCCCCGGCAACGAAGATGGCAAAAAACTGCCTGTTTGCCTTTTTGGGCGGCGGGATCATTTGCACACTGGCACAGCTTTTGCGCGAACTGTTTTTGCGCGTGGTAGGGCTGAACGAGGAAACCACGGCCGTTACCGTTTCGATCATTTTGATTTTTACTGCCATTCTGCTCACCGGCGTCGGCGTTTTTGACCGGCTGGCAAAGCTGTTCGGCGCGGGAACACTTGTACCCATTACCGGCTTTGCAAACGCCGTGGCCTCGCCCGCAATCGACAGCCGTGCAGAGGGACTGGTGCTTGGCGTTGGCGCAAAAATCTTTACCGTTGCCGGCCCGGTGCTTTTGTACGGCGTTCTTGCCGGCGGCATTTACGGCTTGATCTACTGGATTATTTTATTGATAAAGTAAGCGGCCGTTGTGAAACCCACGGTTCAAAGTTCTTTTCGGGGGTGGGGGTTGCAAGGGGGCGGGGGACTTTTCTTGAAAGAAAATGTCCCCCGCCCCCTTGCAAATTCTCCTTCTCTTCCCCTTAAAACACGATCCTTTGCGGGATCTCTTTCGGGGTAAAGAGGGTGGCGTTAACGCGGATCTCGCCGGGCGCGGTGACGAAGCGGGTGGGCAAAAGCGAGGTAAACCGCTCCAAAACCGCCTCGGCGGTAACGCCGAGAATACCGTCCACCGGGCCGGACATACCGATATCGGTCTGGTAGGCGGTTCCTTTGGGCAGGAGCTGCTCGTCGGCGGTGGGAACGTGGGTATGCGTGCCGAAAACAATATCGATGCGGCCGTCAAACCGGCGGGCAAGAGCCAGTTTTTCGCTGGTGGCTTCGGCATGAACATCCAAAACCGAAAGGTCGTAGTTCCCCGCCTCGCGCCGCAGGATGTTCTCCACGGCCGCAAACGGGTCGGCGTAGGAATCCATAAAAGCGCGGCCGCAAACGTTCATTACCAGAATTTTTCCGCCGTCGAAGGGCAGAATGGTATAGCCCATACCCGGCGTTTGGGGCGGAAAATTGGCGGGACGAACAATGCGGCGTTCGGAATCCAGCACCTCGTACAGATCGCGCTGCCCGAAGGCGTGGTTACCCAGCGTGATCGCGTCCACCCCCGCGGCAAACAGTCGCGCGGCTTGCCGCGCGTTCAGCCCGCGGATCTCGGCGGCGTTCTCGGCGTTTGCCACAACAAAATCAACCTTTTGCGCGTGCCGCACGCGGTCAAGATTCTCTTCCAGGTAGGTAACGGCGCGGTCGCCTACAACGTCGCCAATGGCAAGAATACGCATGAAAAAATCCTCACATTTCTATCCGCTCGCGGGCGGAAAATCAACAAAATTACAAGGGGGAAACGGTTAAAAGCGCCTCCAAACAGGTGTTTCCCTCTTCATCCACGGTGCGGAAGAGGAAGCCGCCCTCGCCCGCGGGCGATTGCCAGGGAGCGCGGTAGACGGAAAGCTCGCCGCCGAATTTTGCCTCCTGCAAAAAGGAGAGCGAAAAACCGTTGACCCAAACGCGGGTGGGGTCGGGTAGAAAATCGGCAAGCATATCGGGGTATTTGGTGTTGTTCATGTGGCCGTTATAATCCAGATCGGAATACCGGATGGCGCGCTTGCCCACCGGCTCCATTTCCGACGCCGGCGGAGTGCGGAAGCGCAGCGGAATGCCGGAGGGAAGCAGCTTTTCCTCGGGCGTGACCGGGAAATCCAGCGCGTCCACGGGGAGGAGCTTGCGCTCGTCCAGCGAGAGAAGCCCCCAGGAAGACCAGCTTTCGGCCACCGGCTCGCCCCCGCGCAGAACGCGGAAGCACCGCTCAAAGTTCAGGCCGCGGCTGGGGCAAACCCAGGTTTGCGCGGCAACGGTTTCGTAGGCGCGAAGCGGCGAATAAACCTTTGCGGCAATGCGGGAAAGAATAAAGCCCACGCGCTTTTCGTCGCGCAGGGTATCCAAATCCATATTCGCCGCGTGCAGCTGGTGGTTTGCCGTTTCCTGCAAGATGGTCAACAGCGCCGAGGGCCGGCCCAAACGGTTCAGGTCGGTTTCGTGCCAGCGAACGCCGAAATTTTCGGAATAGATCATAGCAAATGCCCTCCCGGGGAGAATAAAGTTTCCGAAAATCGGGGAACCCGAAAATCCGGGTTCCCCGAACGCCGCGCAGGGCGGCTTTTTTCGTTTTGGGGCGGTTAGCCGCCCCGCATTCATGGGTGGTTATTTCGTTTTATTGCTTTTTGCGGAACACTTTTCCGGTGACCACGTTGTAAAGACCCAACGAAACGTACTTCACTTCGCTTACAATGCCGATAATGATGAACGTGAACACGTTGGGACCCCATGCGAACTTCTTGATCAGCAGGTAGGAGATTGCCACAAAGGCGATCAGCGCCGCAATGACTGCCAGAACCACCAACCATGCCCACGAGGTCTTATTGGGCGTTGTGCGGCCGACTTCCATATAGTAGATGCCGTCGAAATACTCGGTGCCGTTATCGTACTCCACGCCCTCCTGCTTTTCGCCGATCTTACCGTCGGTGATGTAGTACTCGTTTTTCTTCGTCTTTTCCACCTTGTAGGAAATGGGCGGCAGATCCGGCTCCGCGATCACGGCATAAACGTAAGTGACCGAACCGTCCGGGTTTTCGATGGTGTCGATCAGTTTGGCGCCCTCGGGCTGATCGGTGATCTGCTCGCCGGGCTCAACGGTGATCTCAAAGGGAACGACGCTGCCGATGGGAGCTTCGATCTCTTCCCCGTTGATCATGATGATTACGGTTTCCTCCGGCGTTACGTCAACGTATTCCAACGTGACGGTCACGTTTCCGGTGACCACGTAAGTTGCGGGGTCGATCTCATCCGCGCCAACGTAATAACGGAGTTCCCAAACGTGGTCTTCGTCCGGCAAAGCGGGAGCGGCGGGCAGAGCGGCAAAATTGCCGTTTGCGGGAACTTCCTCGGTGCCGATCTGCTGACCTTCATACAAATAAGTGACCGTGTAATACGTGGGCTGGGGCGTTACGTCTACGTATTCAAGCGTGATGGTAACGTCGCCCGTCGGAATGTAGGTTGCCGGGTCGATCTCATCCGCGCCGACATAGTAGCGGAGCTCCCAATCGTGGGTCTGATCGGGCAGAGCGGGATCATCCGGGAGTTCGGCAAGACCGTATCCGGCCTGTACCGACTCGGAGCCGATCTCGGCGCCGTTGTACTGGTAGGAAACGTTGTAGTAGGTGGAAATGTCTACGTATTCAAGCGTGATGGTAACGTCGCCCGTCGGGATGTAGGTTGCCGGGTCGATCTCATCCGCGCCGACGTAGTAGCGGAGCTCCCAATCGTGGGTCTGATCGGGCAGGGCGGGATCATCCGGGAGTTCGGTAAGACCGTATCCGGCCTGCACCGACTCGGAGCCGATCTCGGCGCCGTTGTACTGGTAGGAAACGTTGTAGTAGGTGGAAACGTCCGCGTACACCAGAGTGATCGTTACGTTACGGGTGACCGTATAGGTTGCGGGATTGATCTGCGTACTGCCCACATAGTAGCGGAGCTCCCAATCGTGGGTTTGGTCGGGCAGAGCGGGATCATCCGGGACTTCGGCAAGATGGCCGTTTACGGAAACTTCCTCGGTGCCGATCTGCTGACCTTCATACAAATAAGTGACCGTGTAATACGTGGGCTGGGGCGTTACGTCTGCATACACAAGCGTAATGGTGGTATTCGCCGTGGGAATATAGGTTGCCGGGTTAATCCGCACAATGCCGGCATAGTAGCGAAGCTCCCAAACATGGGTGGTGTCCGGAAGAGCGGGGTTCGCCGGGATTTGAGCCAACCCGTTGCCGGCTTGAACCGTTTCGGAACCGATTTCTACATTTTGATAAACATAGATGATTTTGTATTGACTTACCGTAGCGGTAAAGGTTGCGGTATAGGTTGCGTTTCCGGTTACGGCCACCACTTCGGGAGTCCAGCCGGCAAACGTGTAGGTGTACTGCGCGTCGGCGGCTTTTGCGGGCGTACCGTAGGTGGCGGTGTTATACGAAGGAACCTGACCGTATTCCACTTGCTCGGAATAGATCACGTCG
>JBGUNW010000257.1:0-7873 GCA_045117555.1 Eubacteriales bacterium | reverse complement strand
ATTCGCCGTGCGCCAAACGCAGCGAAGTATCGCGCACTTCGCGCGATTTCTCGCCGAAAATGGCACGCAGGAGGCGCTCCTCGGCCGTCAGCTCGGTTTCGCCCTTGGGGGTGATCTTACCGATGAGGATATCGCCGGAGCGGACCTCGGTTCCGCGTTTGACGATACCTTCGGCGTTCAGATCGCGCAGAGCGTCGTCGCCGACGTTGGGAATTTCACGGGTAATTTCTTCCGGCCCGAGTTTGGTATCTCTTGCCTCGTGGGTGTATTCCTCGATGTGCAGCGATGTATAAACATCGTCGCGCACCAGCCGCTCGTTGAGCAGAACGGCGTCCTCGTAGTTATAACCTTCCCAGGTCATAAATCCGATCAGCGCGTTTTTGCCCAGCGAAATTTCGCCGTTGGAGGTTGCGGGGCCGTCGGCAATGACCTGCCCTTCCTCTACGTGCTGCAAGCGGGAAACGATGGGGCGCTGGTTAAAGCAGGTGCCCTGGTTGGTCCGCTTGAATTTGATCAACTGGTAAACGTCTTTCACGCCGGAACCGTCGTCGGGAAGAATGACGATCTGGTCGGCCTGAACGCGCTCGACAACGCCGGCTCTCTTTGCGGTAACCACAACGCCGGAATCGACCGCGGCTTTGTATTCCATACCCGTTCCTACGATCGGCGAATCGGTCACCATGAGCGGAACGGCCTGCTTTTGCATGTTGGAACCCATCAGCGCGCGGGTGTTGTCGTCGTTTTCCAGGAAGGGGATCATGGCCGAGGCGACCGAAACGAGCATTTTCGGCGCAACGTCCATGTAATCAACCTGCGAAGCGTCCACTTCCACGATCTCGGTCTTATCGCGACCGATGATTTTGGAATTGGCAAAGCAATTATCCTCGGTAAGGGGCTCGTTGGCCTGCGCTACGATATAGCGATCCTCTATGTCGGCGGTCATATATTCCACTTCGTCGGTCACGCGGTGGCGGAAAGTTCCGTCGCCGTTGGGAATATGCTCTACCTTGCGGTAGGGCGCCTCGATAAAGCCGTAATCCGAAATTTTCGCGTAGGTGGTCAGATAGGAGATCAGACCGATGTTCGGACCTTCGGGCGTTTCAATGGGGCACATTCTGCCGTACTGCGTGTAGTGAACGTCACGGACGTCGAAGGACGCGCGATCGCGGGAAAGACCGCCGGGGCCGAGCGCGGAAAGACGGCGTTTATGCGTCAGTTCCGCAAGCGGGTTGTTCTGATCCATGAACTGCGAGAGCTGGCTGGAACCGAAGAACTCGCGGATCACGGTGGTGACCGGGCGGATATTGATGAGCGCCTGAACGGTCAGCTTTTCGTTATCCTGCGTGGTCATGCGCTCCTTGATGATCTTATCCATACGGGTAAAGCCGATGCGAAGCTGATTTTGCAGCTGCTCGCCCACCGAACGGATGCGGCGGTTGCCCAGGTGGTCAATATCGTCCACCGTTCCAACGTCGTGCGTCAGACCGATCAAATAGCTGATAGAAGCGAAAATATCATCCTTGGTAATGTGTCTGGGGCAAAGCTCGTCAATGCGCTCTTTCGCCATTTCGCGAATGCGCGCCTCGTCGCCCTCGCAGGCGTCGCGAATGTCCAAAAGCGCCGGGATAAACGCTTTTTCGCGCACACCGCTCTCTTTCAGGTCGTAGCCCAGAACGTACTCCGGCTCCAAGGTATTGTTGCCCACCACGCGCACTTTGGCGCCGTTATCCAACAGGATCGTGATCTCGTTCACGCCCGCGCGCTCGATGGCAAGCGCAAGGTCGTTGGTGATAACCGTGTTCTCCTCGCAGATCACCTCGCCGGTCAGGGGGCTGACCACCATTTCGGCGGCACGATGGCCGGAAAGGCGGCTGCTGATTGCCACTTTCTTGTTGTACTTATAACGACCCACCGGAGCGATATCGTACCGCTTCGGGTCAAAGAAAAAGTTGTGGATCAGCGTTCTTGCGGCGTCCTCTGTGGGCGGCTCGCCCGGACGCAGTTTTTTATAGATCTCTTTGAGCGATTCTACGGCCACGGGGAGATGCGAAGCGGCGGCAAGATTTTCGGAATCGTCCTTATCAAAGGTAACCGTTAAATGGTCGTCGTCGCCGAATTTGGCATAGATATCCTCGCGCGATTCAATTCCCAAAGCGCGAATGAACATGGTAAGCGGAAGCTTGCGGTTTTTATCGATCCGGACGTAAAGAACGCCGTTGGGGTCCACCTCGTATTCCAGCCATGCGCCGCGGTAAGGAATGACCTGTGCCGAGAAGGTGCGCTTTGCCGCCTTATCGATCTCGGTTGCGTAGTACATTCCGGGGGAACGGATAATTTGCGAAACGATCACGCGCTCCGCGCCGTTGATCACGAAAGTTCCGGTTTCGGTCATCAATGGGAAATCCCCCATAAAGATATCCGCTTGCTTGACTTCTCCCGTTTGCTTGTTCGTCAGGCGGACGTTGACTTTCAGCGGCGCGGCAAAATTGACGTCGCGCTCCTTGCACTCCTCAACCGGATACTTCGGGGTACTGTCAAGCGAATAGGAAACGAATTCGATGACAAGGTTACCGGAGTAATCCGTAATGGGAGAAACGTCCCGCAATACCTCTTTGAGCCCCTCTTCCAAAAACCACTTATAGGATTTTGTTTGCACCTCAACAAGGTTGGGAAGCGGGTAGTCGAAGCGCGATCTGGAAAAGCTCATTCTGGTATTCTGACCAAGCCGTTGCTCTTTCACATTGATCATTTGATTCAATCACTCCATTCAAAAATTTCGTTACAAATCTCCGCCCACGCGCGTTTTTCCAAGAGGTGAAAGCAAGCGAAAAAGCCGCTTGGGAAGCACCTTTGCACCGCATTCGACCCAATGGTTTTTTCCCGACTTTTTTTGCGTTTATTCGAGCCGAAAAAACTGTGAAAAATGCCGAAAAATTACCGGAAAACGCTATGATAGGCGATTATAATGCAGTTTATTATTGTAACACTCTTTTTGGTATTTGTCAATAGTGTTTTTGCAATTTTTTTCCAAAAAAACAAACTTTTTTCCTGTTTTCGGTTTTTTTACATAAAAAGACGGCTTCCTTTATATAATGTAGGATCGCGTTTTCGAGCTTGTCCTTTCTCCGGTTCTTTTTTGTACGGACGTTGGCATATAATAAGCCGAAATCTTTTGGGAGGAATTCCGCCTTGAACCAAACCGTACCGAAAACAGCCCCCCGTTCCGCTGCCGATTTTTCGCAAAGCGGCCTTTCGGAGCGCGAAGTGCTTATCTCGCGGGAAAAGCACGGCAGCAATCTGCTTTCCCGCCGCCCGCAAAAATCCTTTCTGCGGCAATTTTTGGGGAACCTTTCCGATCCCGTCATCCGCATTCTGCTTGCCGCGCTTGCCGTCAACCTCGTTTTGCTGTTCAAAACGGCGGATTGGGTGGAAACCGCCGGAATTGCCGCCGCAGTTTTTCTGGCAACCATGATCTCCACGCTTTCCGAACGATCCTCCGAGCGGGCCTTTGCCCGGCTTTCGGCGGAATCGGCAAATGTGCGCTGCCACGTCCGACGCGCCGGAGCGGTGACCGAGATCCCACTGGGCGACCTTGTGGTGGGAGATATCGTTCTCCTATCCCCCGGCGAACTGATCCCCGCCGACGGATTTCTTTTGCGGGGAAGGTTGACCGCCGACCAATCCGCCATGACCGGGGAAAGCCATGACGTTGCAAAATATCCCTCGGCCGAGGAAAAACTCCTGCCTGATTTCCCTTCGGCGCTTTTTCGCGGCTCCACCGTAACCTCCGGCGCAGGAGAAATGGGCGTTCTTTCGGTTGGCGATAAAACCTTTTTGGGGGAGATCACGCGCGAGATTCAACTGGAACAGCGCGATAGCCCCCTCAAACTCCGCCTTTCAAAACTGGCCAGGCAAATCAGCGTACTCGGCTATATTGCCGCCGTGCTGGTGGCGCTGGCATACCTCTTTCACGTCTTTCTGATCGACAGCGGAATGCGCCGCGAGATCATTTTGATGAAGATCACCGATACCCCCTACCTGCTCTCCAAACTCTTTCATGCGTTCACGCTCGGTCTTACGGTAGTGGTGACCGCCGTTCCCGAAGGGCTGCCCATGATGGTTGCGGTAGTGCTTTCCTCCAACATCCGGCGCATGGTGAAAGACCAGGTGCTGGTGCGTCGCCCGGTCGGGATCGAGGCGGCGGGGAGCATGAACCTGCTTTTCACCGACAAAACCGGAACGCTGACCGAGGGAAAAATGCGGCTGGGAGAAGTTTGGTTCTCCCCCGGAGAGGCAATGCCGCCCATGACTTTTCTTGATCGGCATACCGGCGCCTACCTTCCTTTTCTGCTTGCCATGCGCGGCGGGGAAAGCACAATCGGAACAGACGAAAAAGGCCTGACCGTTCCGCTGGGCGGCAACGCGACCGACCGCGCCCTGCTTCTTTCCGTTTTGGGCGAAGCAGAGCCGGTCGGCGTTCGCGCGGTCTCGCGCCTGCCGTTTGACAGCACGCGCAAATACGCCGCCGTAACCTATCGCGGCGGGCAGAACATGACCATTCTGACCGGCGCGCCGGAAAAACTTTTCCCCTTCGTCCACGCCGCTTTAACTGCGGACGGAAAACGGATCGGGTTTCAGAAAGCGGCCGCCGTGCAACAGGCCCAAAAATGGACGAAAGCCGGCGCGCGCGTGCTTGCCGTTGCCATTTCCGACGAGGATATTCCCGCGCCCGCCCACGCCGTCGGCATTCGGGGGTCTTTGACCCTGCTTTGCCTGCTGCGGCTCTCCGACCCGGTGCGCGTGGAAGCGGCTTCTTCCGTCCGCTCGTTGCAGGAAGCAGGCGTTCACGTGGTAATGATCACCGGCGACAACCGCGAGACCGCCGCCTCGATCGCTTCTTCCTGCGGCATTTTGGGAAAGCAAACCGATCTTGTTTTGGACAGTGCCGAACTCTCACGCCTTTCGGACGTGCGCCTGCGGGAGTTGCTGCCGCGGCTGGCGGTGGTGGCGCGCGCTCTGCCAACCGATAAAAGCCGCCTGGTGCGCGTGGCGCAGGAAGCGGGGCTTGTGACCGGTATGACCGGCGACGGCATTAACGACGCGCCCGCTTTGCGCCGGGCAGACATCGGCTTTGCCATGGGGGCGGGAACGCAGGTGGCAAAAGACGCCGGAGATATTATCATTCTGGATAACAACCTGGCTTCCATTGTTCGCGCGGTGCTGTACGGGCGAACGATTTTCAAGAGCATTCGCAAATTCATCACCCTGCAACTCACCATGAATTTTTCGGCGGTAGGCGTTACCATGATCTGTCCTTTTTTGGGGATCGACTCGCCGGTCACAGTGGTGCAAATGCTTTGGATCAACCTGATTATGGATACGCTTGGCGGGCTTGCGTTTGCGGGCGAGCCACCGCGCTCCGACTACATGAAGGAACCACCCAAAAAGCGCGAAGAGGGGATTCTGAACCGATATATGGTCAATCAGATCGCGGGGTTGAGCGCCTTTACCGTTGCAATTTCCCTTCTGTTCCTCAAAAATCCGCTCGTCACTTCCCTGTTTCGCTATGCGCCGGATAACATTTATTTGCTGACGGCATTTTTCGCGTTCTTCATCTTCTGTTCGGTCTTTAACTGCTTCAACGCCCGCACCGACCGCGTCAAGCTGTTTGCGGGGCTGCTCAAAAATCCGGTTTTTATCGTCATTATGCTTGCCGTACTGATTGTGCAAATCGTGTTTGTCTACCTTGGCGGAAGCGTTTTGCGAACGGCGCCGCTCTTGCCGCGCGAGCTGGGTTTGACCATGCTCTTTTCGCTCTCGGTCTTCCCGGCCGATTTCCTTCGCAAGTTGCTTTGGCGCGCAAGGGGCAAGAAAACGGGATACTGAAAAAAGAAAAAGGAAGGTCGATTGCTCTTTGGCCTTCCTTGTTTTTTTTTGAAAAAAGTATTGACAACTTGGGTTGAATATGATATGATATACAAGTCGGCATGGAGAGGTGGCTGAGCTGGTCTAAGGCGCACGACTGGAAATCGTGTGTTCGGCTAATAACCGACCGCGAGTTCGAATCTCGCCCTCTCCGCCAGCGGGCAGTGCCCGCCCCCGATTCTTTCGGGCGGCGTTTGGCATTGCCCGATTTTTTATCTCACGACGGCAAAGTTTGAATTTTAATTGGAGCATTTCACCAGCGGGCAGTGCCCGCCCCCGATTCTTTCGGGCGGCGTTTGGCATTGCCCGATTTTTATCTCACGACGGCAAAGTTTGAATTTTAATTGGAGCATTTCGCCAGCGGGCAGTGCTCGCCCCCAATTACCGGGTGGCGTTTGGCATTGCCCGATTTTTTTATTTCACATCGGCGGTGTTTGAATTTCAATTTTATATTCTGAAAGATGTATGCAAACAGAAAGAAGGCACCCGGCCGGGTGCCTTCTTTCTGTTTTGAATGTGTTTTTAAGCGTCTTACAGCGAAATGATCCAGTTTGCAAACAGGCAAACGAGCGGGAGCGTTCCCACCGTGAAAAGTGAGGTCATGCCCACCGTTTGCGAGGCATAGGCGGGGTCAATGTTGTAAATATCCGCAAGCATTGCAACTGTGGAAGCCGCCGGCAATCCCGCCATGATGGTACAAAACAGGATGTACTGATCCGGTAGGTACAACAGTTTTGCGAGCAGACAGACAACCGTCGGAATTGCCAGCAGACTGATTGCCGAATGCAGGTACAGCTCCCCTGTGGCAAACAGCTTTTTCAACGGCACCGTTGCGATCAGGCCTCCGATGATCAAAAGCGAGATCGGCGTACATAGTCCGCCTAAATAATCCAGCGTGGTTCCCAAAAATGCGGGAAGCGAAAAAAACGGTTTCAATAGATACAAAACCGCTCCGAAAAAGCACGGAATGGTGCCGTAGTTTAAAAAAATCTTTTTGGGGGTAAGTTTAATATCTTTCCGCCCGCGCCCCAAAATGGAAATTCCCCACGTCCAGATGAACAGATGGAAGCTGATGGTATAAAACGCGCCCATAAAACTGCCCATACCGGCGCCGAACACCGAATCCAGCACCGGAAAGCCGAGAAAGCCGCAGTTTGCAAACACCAACCCGTATTCAAAAATTTTGGCGTGATCCGGCTCTTTTTTCATCCCCCGGCAAATCAGGAAAGCGGCAAGCGCAAGAAAGGTGTGCATGGCAAACCCGATAACGGTACACCAAAGCGCGATCCACAGTTTTTCCTCGCTCCATTCGGCGCGCATCAGCGCGGCAATAATGAGCGCCGGCTGCCCCAGGCAAATGATGAGTTTGGAAAGATGTTTGGAAGCCGAATCGTTGATGAGCCCGACCTTGCGGCTGACAAATCCGACAGCCAGCAGAAGGAACAGCACCCCCATAATTCCGAGGAGCGATTGAAAAACAGTCATTTCCCCTCGCCTTCCCCGTTCAGTTTTTCGGCAATGCGTTTCATATCTTCCAGCATATCCTCTTTCTTGCGGGGATCGCGCAAAAGCGCCGCCGGGTGAAAAACAGCCGTTATGAGGAAATCTCCCTTTTGGAACCATTTGCCGTGCTCGGCGGTAATTTTAAAATCGGGTTTGATCAGCCGCATGGCCGAAATACGCCCCAAACATACGATAATTTTTGGGCGAATGGCGCTTACCTGTTCGCGCAGATACCCAATGCAGGCGTCCTCCTCTTCCGGGAGCGGGTCGCGGTTTTGCGGCGGACGGCATTTGAGAATATTGGCGATGTAAACATCCGACCGCTCAATGCCTACGGCGTACAAGAATTTATCCAGCAGTTGCCCGGCGCGCCCAACGAACGGCGTTCCGGTCAGGTCCTCCTGCTCGCCCGGCGCTTCTCCCACAAACAAAAGACGCGCGTTCT
>JBGUNW010000256.1:0-30641 GCA_045117555.1 Eubacteriales bacterium | reverse complement strand
CGAAGCGGGGAGGGCGCCGAGCGCCGCCGGTGGCGGAAGCAGCGAAGGCGTGCGAGTGGCAGCGGTCGAAATTTTTGCGAACGGACGCGAGCCGAAAAATTTCGGGAACCGCAACAGGATCATAACGAGGCGCGCCGAGAAAGGAGTGCGCAGACATTTT
The DNA here is from genome assembly GCA_045117555.1 of Eubacteriales bacterium. Lineage (GTDB taxonomy): Bacteria > Bacillota > Clostridia > Oscillospirales > CAG-272 > UMGS1865. The sequence continues at coordinate 30,481 of JBGUNW010000256.1, read as the reverse complement.
TAATTGAATATACGGAGGGTTATCGAAGCGGTCATAACGAGGCGGTCTTGAAAACCGTTTGGGAGCAATCCCGCGTGGGTTCGAATCCCACACCCTCCGCCAGCGGGCGTTTGTTGTCCCCATAAAGCCGTAGGAAAAGCACCCTTTTCTTGCGGCTTTTGCACAGAATAAAAACAAAAAAAGGAGAAATGAAAAATGACCGAGCAAAAGACTTTTACCGGCCGCTTGAAACTCAATTATAAGCGGACCATGCTGATCGGCTTTGCCTTTTTCGGCATTTTGCTGCTCTGGCAGGTGTACGACTCCTGGTGCCCCACCTTTCTGACCGATATTTTTGCGCGCAGAATGTACGGGCTTTCTTCGGCGGAGCTCAAAATTGCCGACGCGGATAAGATTTTGAACGTGCAATGGATCGTTGGTATCATTATGGCCTGCGATAACCTTGCCGCGCTGATTCTGTTGCCCATTTTCGGCTCGCTTTCGGATAAGACGAAAACGCCGATCGGCAAACGGATGCCCTACATTTTGGTAGGCACCTTCGTTTCCGCCGTGGCGTTCCCGTTTATCCCGCTGTTCTTCCATTATAATAACATCGTCGGTATGGTCGCGATGATGCTGATCGTGCTGATCTTTATGATGATCTACCGCAACCCCGCCGTCTCGCTGATGCCGGATATTACTCCCAAACCCTTGCGAGCCAAAGCAAACGGGCTGATCAATATCATGGGCTACCTCGGCGGCGCGTTTGCCACGGTACTGGGCGTTTTTTTGGTGCTTTCCAAATACATCAACGCGCCCGATGAAGCGAGAAAACTCTGGATCATCGAGATCCCGTTTGTGGTTGCCTCGGTGCTCATGGTCATTTCGGCGCTCATTCTGTTCTTTACCATTCGGGAAAACAAGCTGGCCGCCGAGTTGAAAGAAGAAATGGACGCCGGTGAACAACTTGCCGCCATTGAAAACCCGGTCAACGACGACGCGCCCATGTCCCGTGCCAACCGCCGTATGCTTCTGGCCATTTTGGGCGCGGAGTTTTTGTGGTTCATGGCGGACAACGCGATCGGAACCTATATCGGGAACTATGTGATCTACCATTTGAACTCGGCGTCCAGCTCTACCATGCTGCTCACCATTCTGGGCGGCGTTGCAAGCGTGGTGGGATTTGCGACAGCAGGCATGATCGCCGATAAAATCGGCCGGAAATGGACCATTTCCATGGGCTTGGGCATTACCATTCTCGCTCTTGTGGTCATGTGCTTTGTCAAACCCACGGGAAATGTGGTGGGCGAGCACGGGGAATTTTCTTTCCCGGTTTTGCTCTTCGTTGTCTGGGTAGTGAAGGGCTTCGGTATGGCGTTGGTACACAACTGCTCTTTCCCCATGGTGGTGGAGCTTTGTTCCAATAAAAAGATCGGCAAATTCACCGGGTTCTACTATGCTTCCAGCATGGCGGCGCAAACCATTACCCCCGTTCTTTTGGGTTTTGTGTTCAAAGCGAGCGGAAAGTGGGGCGCACTCCCCATTTATTCCGCAATCCTGTTTGCGCTCAGTTGTGCCGTATTCGTGATCCTCGTTAAGAATATCAAGGCCAAGAAGGTTGCCAACGTTCACGGGCTGGAAGCCATTGACGGAGATTGATCCATGCAACCCTGGATTATCGTTCTCATCGTTCTTGCTGCGCTTTTGCTTTTGTTTCCGGTTCTTATTTTTGCGCCGGCACGTCCGGAAAAAAAGAAAAAAGCGCCCTTTTACGGCAAAAACTTCGCCCACCGCGGGCTGTACCAAAAGGGCCAGAGCATTCCCGAAAATTCGCTGCCCGCATTTGCCCGCGCGGTGGAGAACGGCTACGGGATGGAGCTTGACGTTCAGCTCTCCCGCGACGGGAAGGTCGTTGTTTTCCATGACGACACCCTGGAACGTGTTTGCGGCGTTCCCAAGCGGGTGGATGAACTGGACTATGCCGAACTGCAAGAACTGCGCCTTTGCGGAACCGAAGAGAAGATCCCGCTGTTTGACGAGGTGCTTGCAACCGTTGCCGGCAAAACGCCGATCATCGTGGAGCTGAAAACCGGACCGCGAAACGGGGAACTTTGCGAAAAAACGCTTGCAGCCCTGCGCTTCTACGCGGGCGAAACCTGCATAGAAAGTTTTGACCCCACGATCGTTGCCTGGTTTCGCAAACACGCGCCGGATATTTACCGCGGCCAGTTGGCGCAGCCGCCGAAATATTACCGCAAATACGGGAAATCCGCCCTGGTCAGCTTTCTGCTCGGCACCTGCGCCTTGAATCTGATCGCCCGCCCGAACTTTATTGCCTACCGGATCGGGAAAAAGACGTTTGGCGTTCACCTTGCCGAGTTTCTCGGCGCCACCCGCGTGGCGTGGACGAGCCGCGAGGAATCGACCGAAAAGAACTTTGACGTAGTCATTTTTGAGCATTATCTTCCCAAACCGCAGTATAAAAATTTGAAATAATGCGGAATCAACAAAAAAGCCGGACGGCAGTTGTCGTCCGGCTTTTTGCGCGTCTATTTCGTTTGTTCTTTTTCCAACCGCTCGGCATATCGAACGGCGCCCATCGCGTCGGGCGAGTAGGAATCGGCGCCGATTTCAGCGGCATATTCGGCGGTCAGCACCGCGCCGCCCACCATCACGCGGCACCACGGCGCGTCCTTCCGCAACCGGCGGATCGTTTCTTCCATGGCGGGAACGGTGGTGGTCATCAGCGCGCTCAACCCTACGAGCGGTGCGTGGAATTTGACCGTTGCGGCAACGATCCGCTCGGCGGGAACGTCCCGCCCCAGATCAACCACCTGAAAACCGTAATTTTCCAACAGTAGACGAACAATATTTTTGCCAATGTCGTGGATATCGCCCGCAACCGTGGCAAGAACGATGGGAAAGCGTTTTTGCTCTTCTTTTTCGGCTTTTGCGCTCGCCCGTATTTTTTCAAACGCGGCTCCCGCGGCTTCGGCGCTCATCAAAAGCTGGGGCAGGTAAACGCGCTTTTCTTCAAACCCGCGCCCCACTTCGTCCAACGCGGGAATGATCTCTTCGTTAATGATTGCAAGCGGTTCGCGCACGGCCAGTAATTGAGTGGCCAGCGCGGCGGCGCGTTCCCGTAAACCCGCAACGATCGCGCCCGCAAGGGTAGTGGTATCTGTTTTTGCCGTATTTTGATTTTCTGCCGCCGGCTCCGCCGGAACGGAAACAACCGGAAGCGTTTTTGCAAAGGCAAGGTACCCGGCACAGTCGACGTCCCTTCCCGCAAGGGCAAGATAGGCGCGGTACGCCCCCATCATAGCGTGGGAAAGCGGGTTGAGAATAGCGGCCGAAAGCCCGTTTTGCAAAGCCAGTGCAAAGAAGGTGCCGTTAACGACTTCTCTTGCGGGAAGCCCGAAGGAAATGTTGGATACGCCGAGCGAGGTATGGCAGCCCAACTGCCGCGCAATGGCGGCAACCGAATCCAGCGTTACCCGCGCGGCAAAACGGTCGGCGCTGATCGTCAGTGCCAGCGGGTCGAACAGGAAATCCTTTTGCGAAAGCCCGTATTCGGCGCCGACGGAAAGAATTTTTTTTGCAATGGCAAACCGCCCCTCCGCCGTTTCGGGAATCCCGTTTTCATCCAGCGTCAGCGCAACGACCATGCCGCCGTATTTTTTGACCAGGGGAAAGACCGACCGCATAACTTCCTCTTTGCCGTTTACCGAGTTGACGAGGGCTTTGCCGTTGTAGCGGCGAAGCGCGGCCTCCATCGCGGCCGGGCTTGCGGTGTCCAGCTGTAACGGCGCGTCCGAAACGCTTTGCAAAGCGGTTACAACTTCTACTAACGTTTCGCGTTCGTCCAGCTCGGGCAGACCTACGTTCACGTCCAGAGCGTCGGCTCCGGCTTCCTGCTGGCGGATGCCTTCGTTTAAAATATAGTCCAGATCATGCTCCCGCAACGCCTCTTTCAACCGTTTTTTGCCGGTGGGATTGATGCGCTCGCCAATCAGAATCGGGCGTTCTCCAAAGGCCACCGCATGGGTGTAAGAGGAGATAACGGCGCGTTCTTTTTGCGAAACGGGAAGCGGATTCAGGTCTTTGACCGCTTCAACGAGCGCGCGGATATGCTCCGGCGTGGTGCCGCAGCAACCGCCCAGAACGCGAACGCCGCATTCTGCCGCCTGCCGCATCAGCGCGGCGTATTCGGCGGGGGCAACGTCGTAAACGGTTTTTCCATTCTCGATCCGCGGCAGTCCCGCGTTCGGTTTAAAAATGACCGGCAGGGAAGAAACATCTAAATACCGGCGTACGATGGGCAGCAGTGTTGCGGGCCCTTCCGAACAGTTTACGCCAACGGCGTCGGTTCCCAACCCTTCCAAAAGGGCCACCATTGCGTCGGGATCAGCGCCGGTCATCAGTTTGCCGTCGCTCCCGTAGGCGTTGGTCACAAAAACGGGGAGCGTGCTGTTCTCTTTTGCGGCAAGCAAAGCGGCCTTGGTTTCGTAGCTGTCGCTCATCGTTTCAATCACGATCAGGTCGGCCCCGTGTTTTGCGCCCAGTCGCACTTGCGCGGCAAAGAGAGAAACCGCGTCCTCAAAATCCAGATCTCCCAGCGGTTTGAGAAGCCGCCCGGTCGGGCCGATATCCAGCGCCACGAATTTTGCCTGTTTTGCCGACGACCGCTCTGCGGCCTCGCGCGCAAGACGGATGGCGGAACCGATTACCTCTTCCAGCTCCCGCTCGGTAAAGTGGAGCGGATTCGCACCGAAGGTGTTTGCATAAACCACGTTTGCTCCGGCGTTGAAATAGGCAAGATGAATGTTGCGAACGGCGTCCGGGTGCGTCAGGTTCCAAAGCTCGGGGCGTTCACCCACGGCAAGCCCTTCCGCCTGCAAAAGCGTGCCCATGCCGCCGTCAAGGATCAAAAAATTCGATTTGAGAAATTCGGTCAAGTTCAAAGAGATCCCTCCTGTAAACCGATGAACGCCGTGACCGATTTGGTAGGCATCATCAAAAGAGTATCGCCAAGGGTCAGCCCGATTTTGCGCGGGCAATCCAAGAGCGGGAATATGGTTTTTTGAAATTCCAAAGGCAGGTCGTCGTATCCCGGGCTGAACCTGCGGCTCGGCTCGTCATATTGCGCGGTGAACCGATCGCAAAGCGCTTCGATCCGTTCGGTAAAGAACGCGTCCAACAAAAGCGCGCGGGCGGGTGAAACCGCCCCGGCGCGGGAGATCAATCGGTCGGCTTCGGCGCCCACCGTTGCGGCAAACAGCACCGCGCGGTCGCAACCCGAAAGAAAGGACGCAAGCCCCCGGCTTCGTACCGATATGGTATTGAGAATAACAAGGTCACCCTGCAATTTAACGGGCAGGACGACAAAGCAGAGCTTGGGCTTGACCGCCAAAACACCTTCGCGGATCACATCTTCCAGAAGTTCGCTCACGCCTGTACCGGAGCCGCCGCGCGCATAGCGCAAGATCATTTTCCGGTCGGGCGCGGGCAAATCGGGCGTTTTCCAAAGCTCGCTCATCGCTTCAAAATTTCCGAAAGGTTGCCGGCAATGGTTGCGGCAACGTCGGGCTTGTTCATGGAGTAAACGTGAATATGGTCAACGCCGTTTGCCAAAAGATCAATGATCTGGTCGGTGGCGTAGGCAATGCCGGCCTGTTTCATAGCGGCGGGGTTTTCACCGAAGCGATCGACCAGCGCGCGGAAGCGCTGCGGAACCATCGCGCCGGAAAGCTTGATGGCGCGTTTGATCTGCCCGGCGTTGGTAATGGGCATAATGCCGGCAACCACAGGGACGGATATACCCGCCTCGCGGATTTTATAAAGGAAATTATAAAGCACGTTGTTATCAAAAAACATTTGCGTCGTCAAAAAATCGCACCCGGCGTTGACTTTTTCTTTCAGAAAGAGGATGTCGGCCTTTTGGTCTGCACTTTCGGGATGTACTTCCGGGTAGCAGGCGCCGCCAATGCAGAAATCAAACCCGCTTTCGCGCAGTTCGCGCACAAGATCAACTGCGTGTGGGAAATCCCTCGGCGCGTTCTCTTCCGCCGTGTCGCCCACGGGCAGGTCGCCGCGCAGAGCCATAATGTTTTCAATACCCGCGGCATGAAAGGCGGCAATTTTTTCGGCAATGCTCGCCTTCGTTGTGCCAACGCAGGTCAGGTGGGCAAGGGTGGGCACGCCAAGGTTGCGGTTGATCTCTTCGGCAATGGCAAGCGTTGCGCGGTTGGTACTGCCGCCCGCACCGTAGGTCACACTCATAAAGGAGGGGTGTAGCTTGGCAATTTCGCGCACCGCCGCTTCCACGTCGGCAAAGTCGGTATTTTGTTTTGGCGGAAAAACCTCAAAGGAAAGGGTGGGGCGGTTGCTGTTCAGGATGGTTGAAAGTTTCAAAATAAAATCTCCCTTTCAGAAAATTTCCGACCAATCGGGACGGTTGGAAGTTTTTGCGATATCGGAGCAAACGATTAGCGTTTTTTTCGGATCGACCTTATCCGGCTCAATTACCAGTTCGCCGATCCTTTCCGCGCGAATGGTACCGCTTTTGGGGTTGAAAACGCTTTCCACGCCGGACGTGATGTCCGCTTCCACTTCCGAATATTCAAAAGCGAGCGTGGTGTTCAGCAATTTGCAGTTGACAAGACGCAGGTTTTGCACGTAGCAAAGCCCCTGTAAACTTTCAATGGTGCAGTTGATAAAGGTCAGATTTTTCGCGTTCCAACCAATGTACTCGCCAGAGATGAACGAATCCGAAACGGTAACGTTTTCGCTGTTCCAGAAGGCATCCTTCGTAACGAGGCGGGAGTTGCGGATCACCGCGTTCTTTACGCCGTCAAAAGAATATTTCCCGTCCAGTAAAAGCCCGTCAACCGTAATCTCTTCGCTGTTCATGGCAAAATAATTGCCCTTGAAGGTCACGTTTGAAAGTTTTACGCCGCTGCAATGCCAAAGCGTTTCGTCGGCATCCGAAAAGAAGACGTTTTCAAGCGATAAATTTCTGCACCGCCGGAAAGATTTCGGAGCGCTTACCGAGGTGTTTCGTACCGTTACGTCGTTGGAATACCATACCGAGGCGCGCGCCGCCTGCCAAAAGGTACAGCCGTCGGCAACGACCTGATTGCAATACCAGATAGGGTATCTCCACCGGAAGACGGAATTGCGGATTTCAATATTTGTGCATTCCTTCAAAGGGGATTCGCCAACGTCAAAAATCGTATCGGTCACGGTCAGATCGCGTGCGCCGAACAGGGCACGCTCCTCGGTAAAACGGGATTGCTTGATTTCGTTTGTTTCCATGATTTCTCCTTAATTTTCCTTTTGGGTAAGATCGCCGAGACGATCCAAAATTTTTTCGTAGGTCAGGCCGTAGCCCTCGGCAATATCGCGGGCGTAGCTCTTTCCGTCCGGTTTGGCGCGCAGAATTTTGAAGGAGCGTTTTCCTTCGCTTTCCATACCTGCAACAAGGGTGTCGATCGGTGCGCCGCCCGAGGCGAGGGACGCGCGGTTCAATTCCTCGATCTGCGCGGCAAGCTCGTGCAAGTGGGTAGAAAATAAACAGCGGCAGCCCACTTTTGCGAGCCCGCGCAAAACCTCGGCGGCAAGATAGGAGGCCTCAAAACTGCCGGTAGAGGAGAGCGATTCATCCAAAAGGACGAGCGAATTCGGGGTCACACAGTCAAAAATCTCGCCCAATCGCGCGCATTCCTCGCCTAAACGGCCTTTATCAATGGTGTCGTCGGCGCCGGTGGGAAAGTGGGTGTAAATAGCGTCCACCGGGGAAAGGGTGATTTTTTCAGCCGGCAAAAACATTCCAAGCTGGAACATCACCTGCGCCAACCCGAGCGCGCAGGTAATGACCGATTTACCGCCGCGGTTGGGACCGGTGAGAACGTAAATTCGCGCTTTTTCATCGAAGCGGAGGTCGTTTGGCACCACTTTTTCACCCAATTTCAGGGCAACGCAGGGGTTGTAAAGCCCAACGGCTGCGAAGGCACGCTCGTTCATGGGACGAATTTCGGGGGCGGAGAGCGGATAGCCCTTTTCGCGCAGCGCGCGCAAAAACGCCGTTCCGCGCGCCAAAAATTCAAATTCGGGCATCAGGTCAATAAGGAACGCCGTGTTTTCCAGAACGTAGGTTTGAACGATCTTTTTCCAGGAATGGAGCGAGGATTTGTAAACCTCGTGAATGGCGCTGTGAAAAGCGTTGGAGAGGGCGGTTTTTTGGTTTTCGTTCTGTTTTTTGCCAAAGGGTACCAAACTTGCAATGCAGGTGTATTCCTCGTTTTTTTTACCCATTCGCAAAATTTTTTCCAGAACGTCGCCGGATTGGAATTGTTCGGCGTTCACCGAGAGCACCCCGGCGGATTGCGGGCGCAGCTGCGCGTCCAAATTTACGCCGATGGTTAACGAGCGGATCTCGCGAACGCGCCGTGTCAACTCTTTCAGCTTTGCGTTCAAATCGCGGTAATAGTCGCTTTCCGCAAGTTCGGAAATAAGATCGGCAAGCGAGAGAAACGCAGGGCTTTTCAATTTTGCTTTGACGTTTGAAAGAGCGGTGTGCAGAATTTCCACCGAGGAAATATAAAGCTCGATTTCGGTCAGCGTAGAGAGGTAGTCGTCCTGCCCGTTTTCGGCTTCCAACTGCCGCAGTTCCAAAATATCGTTCAGCACGGGAACCAGCCGCTCCTGCATTGCCGAAAGCTCGGGGCAGGCGAGCATATCCGCAAAGACCGGGAGCCGGTAGGAGATTACCTCGGGGTCGGTCGTCAGAAAACGGGGAAGCCCCTCGCCCGAAACCGGAAGAAATTCCGAAAGTCCAAGCTCTTCCAGGGTGAACAGGTCAATGTCGGGGGTATCCGTTCCGCTTTCGTGGCGGGCTTTTGATTCGGGATTCGGATAAAGCAAGCTGAAATTCGTAACGTCCATTTCAAAATCCTTTCGCGTATATAAACACTTAACCAAGTATATTTTAACATAAAAAAAGGGTTTCGTCTACACAAAACCCGAAATTTTTGCATTTTATTCAAAAATTACGCTCAAAAAATAGATTTTCACAAAAAACCGAACCCATCCCGTTGGGGAAGACCCGGTTTTTGCGCTTATTCTTTTCCGCTCCAATCAAATTTTGTCAGGTGTCCGGCCTCAACCAGTCCCTCAAAATTGCACTGGCGCAACACTTCATAAACCGCAACGGCAACCGAATTGGAAAGGTTGAGCGAGCGCAATCCCTCTCGCATGGGCAGGCGCACGCAACGGTCGGGGTTGGCATAAAGGAAGTCTTCGGGCAGCCCTTTCGTCTCCTTCCCGAAGAACAGGTACACGTTTTCGGGGTATTCGACCTCGGTATATTTGCGCGGTGCCTTGGTGGAAAAGCAGTAAAAATCGGCTTCCGGGTGCTTGGCAAAAAAGTCGTCCAGCCCGTCGTAGTAGGTGATATCCAAATAATGCCAATAATCCAGCCCCGCGCGTTTGAGTTTTTTGTCGTCAATCTCAAACCCAAGGGGGCGGATCAGGTGCAAAGCCGCTCCCGTCGCGGCGCAGGTGCGCGCAATATTGCCGGTGTTCTGGGGAATTTCCGGCTCGTGCAGTACAATGTTGATTTTTGCCATTTTCAAATTCTCTTTTCTTGTTTTCTGCATACCATCATAGCACGAACGCGTCTTTTTTGCAACCTTTTTTACAAAAAACGAAATTATTTACAAAATATTCCACAATTCCGCGCGAAAAGATGATATAATATCTTTAAAGTGTGTACTATGTACTTTTCTTACCCAACACGAAAGGATTTTTGAAATGTCCCTTTTTACCAAAATTTTCGGAACATACAGCCAGCATCAGCTGAAAAAGATCAAATCCATTGCCGACCGCGTGGACGCGCTTGCCGATTTGTACCGCGGGCTTTCCAACGCGGAGTTTCAGGAAGTTACCCCAACCCTCAAAGCGCGCCTTGCCGCAGGAGAAACGCCGGACGATATTCTGCCCGACGCCTTTGCCGCCGTTCGCGAGGCGGCCGACCGCGTGCTTGGCAAGCGGCCGTTCCGCGTGCAAATTCTTGGTGGTATCGTTTTGCACCAGGGGCGCATTGCCGAAATGAAGACCGGTGAAGGCAAAACGCTGGTGGCAACGCTGCCCGCCTACCTGAACGCCCTGACCGGCAACGGAGTTCACATTGTGACCGTGAACGATTATCTTGCCCGCGTAGGCGCCGAGGAAATGGGCAGAGTTTACGAATTTTTGGGATTGACTACGGGACTCATTCTGCAAGGGCAAAGCCACGAGGAAAAGAAGATTGCCTATCAGGCCGACATTACCTACGGCACCAACAACGAGTTCGGCTTTGACTATCTGCGCGACAACATGGTGGTCTATCCCAAGGATATGGTTCAGCGGGGCCATGCCTTTGCCATTGTGGACGAGGTGGACTCGATCCTGATCGATGAAGCGCGCACTCCGCTCATCATTTCCGGGCAGGGCGAAAAGGTCTCCGACCTTTACGCGCAGGCCGACCGGCTGGTGCGCGGGATGAAAAAGAAGGTCATCAAAGAAGTGGACGCCAAAGAGAGCCAGGACGACGTAGACGCCGACTATATTGTGGATGAAAAGGCAAACAACGCGATCCTGACGCCGCGCGGCGCAAAAAAAGCCGAGGAGTTTTTCGGGTTGGAGAACTTTACCGACCCCGAGAACGTGGAGTATGTCCACCATGTCAACCAGGCCATTCGGGCCTACGGCTGTATGCACCGCGACGTGGATTACGTGGTCAACGAGCACGGCGTAATGATCGTGGATACCTTTACCGGCCGCCTGATGCCGGGCAGACGTTACTCGGACGGTTTACACCAGGCCATTGAGGCAAAAGAGGGCGTAGAGGTTCAAAAAGAGAACAAAACGCTGGCAACCATCACCTTCCAGAACTATTTCCGTATGTACCGCAAACTTTCGGGTATGACGGGTACCGCGCTGACCGAGGAAGACGAGTTCCGTGAAATTTACTCGCTGGATGTTGTGGAAATTCCGACCAATATGCCCATGATCCGAACCGATCACAACGATTTAGTTTATAAAACGGTCAACGCGAAATACAACGCGATCGTTGAAAAGGTGCGCCAGTGCCGCGAGAAAGGGCAGCCCGTTTTGGTTGGTACCGTTTCCATTGACAAATCCGAGGAGCTTTCGCGCCGCCTGAAAAACGCCGGCATCCCCCATGCCGTGCTTAACGCCAAATTTCACGCCAAGGAGGCGGAAATCGTTGCCCAGGCGGGTCAATTCGGCGCCGTTACCATTTCCACCAACATGGCGGGGCGCGGAACCGATATTCTGCTGGGCGGCAACCCGGAGTTTATGGCAAAGGCCGAAATGCGCTCCAAGGGCGTTCCCGAGGAGTATATCGCCCGGTGTACGGGTATGGCGGAGACCGACGACGAGAAATTGCTTGCCGCGCGTGTGCAGTTCCGCGAGCTGATGGAAAAATATCGTGCCAAAATCGCGCCCGAGGCCGAAAAGGTCAAAGCGGCGGGCGGACTATTTATCATTGGTACCGAGCGGCACGAAAGCCGCCGGATCGATAACCAGTTGCGCGGCCGTTCCGGGCGTCAGGGCGACCCGGGCGAATCGCAGTTTTTCCTTTCCATGGAGGACGATTTGATGCGCCTGTTCGGCACCGACCGTATTATGGGCTTGGTCAACGCGCTGAAAATGCCGGAGGACGAACCCATTCATTCCGGGTTGCTGACCGGCGCCGTCGAGCGCGCGCAAAAGAACCTGGAGGCCACCAACTTCCGCCGCCGGAAGTACGTTTTGGAATACGACGACGTAATGAACCGTCAAAGAGCCATTATCTACCAACAGCGGCAGGACGTTTTGAGCGGCAAGGACGTTTCCGAGACCGTTCAAAAAATGCTTACCTCCACCGTTTCGGCAACGGTTGCCGAATATTTGCACGGCGAGCGCCACGAGTGGGATTTCAACGGCCTGCGCGCGCATTTCAAAGGCACGCTGACCACCGACGAGGATTTTCGGTACGGCGAAGAGGAACTGCGCCGTGTTTCGGCGGATGAAATTGAGGAATTGCTTTGTGATCGCGTGATGGAGCGTTACCACGAAAAGGAGGATCTTTTCGGCGTTGACGTGTTCCGCGAGGTGGAGCGGTCGGTGTTGCTTCGGTGTGTGGATTCCGCGTGGATGGAGCATATCGACACCATGGAGGATTTGAAGAGCGGCGTCAGCTTGCAGGGCTATGCGCAAAGAGACCCGATCAACGAATACCGCATTCAGGGCGCCGCGCTGTTTGACGCCATGATCGACGAGATCCGCCAAAGCACGCTGCGCACCATTCTTTCGGTGGTTCCCAGGCAGGAGCCGGTCCGCCGTGTTCAGGTCGCAAAACCGCTCAAAGCCGGGTTTGAAGGCACGCGGGAAACGCAAAAAAAGGTGCATATCGTCAACAAACCGGCAACGAAAACGCAAACGGTCGGCCGGAACGATCCCTGCCCCTGCGGCTCCGGCAAGAAGTATAAAAACTGCTGTATGAGAAAGGATCAGTCAGGTAACTGACCCGATAGAAAAATATGGGTTTCGGATATTTATTCCTGGGGTATTTGTTCGCTTTCCTTTTGGAGATCACGGCAAACGTCAAACCGCTCGGCGCGGGCCCGCTCGCGGTCCTTTTGGGTTGCGTTCTCATGCTGGTCGGCATTTTCAAACTTTCGGATTTTGAAAAATCCTTTCGCATTTCAGCCGTTCCGGTCGGATTGCTACTTTTTGCCAATGTCTTTCACGATATCGAAATGGTTGGCGCATGGATCGGCAAAACGCCGGAATGGATGAGCGAAAATGTCACGGCCGTTTTCGGCTGGATCGACTTTGTTGCCATTCTGTTGTTCCACGCGTTGCTTTTGCCTGCCATCGCACGGCTTGCCATGTCGGTGGAGCTTCCCAAAACGGCAACGGCCGCCACGCGGAATCTGATTCTGGTGGGCTTGTGGGGCGTTCTCTATTTGTGCGCTTTGCTCATTCCGTTCCCCGAAACGGTCAAAAAGGGAGTTCTGCTCGCTCAGGTGTTAAGCAACTTTATTGTTTTGCTGTTAAACCTTTGGCTTTTCCTTTCCTGCATGAAAAACATTGCGCCGGAGGAGGACGCCGACCAACCGCCGCGCCGCTACCGCTGGAATTTTCTCAACCGCGTAGGCGACCGTTTTACGAGCGAACACGAGCGTGCCGCCGAAAAAAAGCGCATGGAAATTCAGGATTTTCTGCGCCGCAGAAAAGAGAGAAAAGAAGAACGTAAAAATCGAAAAAAGTAGAATAAGAACGATTTTAATTCTAAAAAAGAGGAAGCGATCAATGAAAACGAAACGCGGAATGGGATACGGATTGTTGCTTTTATCCGGGCTGTTTTTATGGAACCCCATTGTTGGAATGGTGGACGTTCTGCCCGATTTGATCGGCTACATTCTTCTGCTTGCCGGGCTTTCGCAAATTGCCGATTTGCAGGGCGAGATCGGTGAGGCAAGAGAAAAATTCCGCGCTGTTGCGTGGGTTGCTTTGGGCGAGGTCGCGGCGCAGCTCTTTATTCGCTTTTTCCTTTCGGCAACCACATCTTCCCAAGACGTTTACGGGCAGAATACCCCCACTTGGATTTTGCTGTTTTCGTTCGTGGTAACCGTTTTGGAGTGTTATTTCTTAATTCCGGCGTATAGGGAGCTGTTCCGCGGACTCGGCCGATTGGCCGAACGCAAGGAGGCGGAGCACCTGACCGGGAAACCGTCGGCAAAATCGCGCTACGACCGCATGACGGTTTTTGCCGTTGTATTTGTTATCGGCAAAAATCTGCTTTCTCTCCTGCCCGAGTTTGCCGCGCTTTCCACCTACGCGTATTATCAGTCCGAAACGGTAAGCGCCGATTGGTATACCTATATCCGCGTCATTCGCCTGCTTGCTCTGCTGCCCGCCCTGCTGCTGACGGCGTGGTGGCTGGCTCGCTGGATCGGGCTTTTCGCCTCGGCAAAAAAGGACGCGGCGTTTCAGGATTCGCTTGCGGAGGAGTACGAGACCACCGTTGCGCCCAATCGCGGACTTCTGCTTGGCAGAAAGGTGCAGCTCTCCTTTTTGTTTGCTCGCCTTGGCGCCGCACTGCTTCCAACCTTCATGCTTTTGTGGGAAGGGGTCGGGGAGGCCCAGCGTTTCGGAGCCGAGCTGTTGCCCGACTTTGCCGCGTGCGGGCTTTTGTTGCTCTCCATTCATCTGCTCGGCGTGTTTGATCGCGTTCGCAAAAGTGAAATTTGGGTCGGCGCGCTTTCCGTGGCCGCGGGCATTGCCGAATGGGTACTTTGCATTACCTATTATCAGCGGTTTTCCTCGCTCGACGCGCGTTATTTGAAGGACGCGCACCAAAGCATGACGATCCTCACCGTTGCAACCATCGTTTCGGCCTTGCTTACCGCGGCGTTGTTCGTTTTGTTCCTCGTTCGTATCTTGCGCCTGATCCGCAATGAACTCGGCGCGGGCGACGCGTCAGTGTTGAAAGATTTTCGCGTGCGCTTCGGCTGGCTGTTCGTTTTGCTTGCGGCAATTACCGCGGGAAAAATCGCCGACCGTATTCTGCGCCCGTGGACGAACTGGGTTTGGTGGATCCCGCTTCTTCTGACCGTTGTGTTCGTGCTGGTGCTTTCCTCGGTATTCGTAGACCTTTCGGAAGGATTGGCGGGGCGGTATCCTCAAAACCCGGAAAAACAAAAGACCGAATGAACCGTTTTCCATAAAAAAGGCGTGACCGTAGTTTGCTGCGGTCACGCTTTTTTGTATGCGTTTTCTTTTTTGGGGAATACTGTTTTCAAAAAAGAGGGAGAAATGAAAATGGAAACCGTCAGGCCCGATTTGGGAGAAAATTTGAAATGGATTTGTTCCGCGTTCCGGCTGGACGCCACCTTTCGCCACCGCGTTTTTCAAACGGGTATGGGAGTTCGCTCCGCCGTGTGCTATCTGGACGGAATGGCGTCCTCCGCCGACGTCCGCGAAGGGGTCATCCGTCCGTTGATGAACGCGTTGCCGGGAGAAGAGCCGAACGCCGCCGCATACGCGGCGGAAAAGGTGCTTTGGGCGGCCGAGGTCAGCGGCACCGAACGACGCGACGTAATTCTTTCCGGCCTTTTGGGCGGCGGCGCGGCCGTTTTTTTCGAGGGGTGCGCTACCGCGCTGGTCATAGACGCCAAGGGTTTTCGCTCCCGCGGCATTCAGGAGCCGGAAAACGAAACCGTTTTGCAAGGCCCGCGAGAGGGGTTTGACGAAGTTGCCGTTCCCAACCTTGCCATGATCCGCCGCAAACTGCAAACGCCCGATCTTTGCGCCGAGCCCATGACGATCGGTAAGCGGAGCAAAACGGCGGTCTATCTTTGCTATTTGCAGTCTCTCGCTTCCAAAGGGCTGGTGGAGGAGCTGAAACGCCGGCTTGCGAAAGTCGAGATCGACGGGATTCTGGACACCAATTACCTCAACGAGCTGATCCGGGATCGGAAGGGTTCGATTTTCAAAACGGTGGGAACTACCGAGCGCCCGGACGTGATTGCCGCCAAACTGTTGGAGGGGCGGGTGGCAATTCTTGCAAACGGAACGCCGGTGGTTTTAACGGTGCCCTATCTGTTTGCCGAGAACTTTCAATCCAACGAGGATTATTACCTCAATTTTTGGAGCGCGTCGATCGGGCGCTTTTTGCGCTATTTATGCTTTTTCCTTACCATTTCGGTGCCGGCGGTCTATTTGGCGCTTCTGACGCACCATCAGCGCCTGCTTCCCACCTTTTTGCTTCTCTCCTCGGCGGGAACGCGGGGCGGCGTTCCGTTTTCCTCGCTGGTGGAATGTTTACTGCTGATTTTAATATTGGAAATCCTGAAAGAAACCGGGGCGCGTATGCCGCAGAATCTGGGACATACGCTGGGCATTATCGGCGGGCTGGTGGTCGGTCAGGCGGCGGTGGAAGCGCGGTTGGTCAGCGCGTCCATGCTCATTGTGGTGGCTGTCAGCGGCATTGCCGGGCTCATGATCCCCCGTTTGCGTGCGGCGGTCTTTTTTTTGCGTGTCGGGCTCGTCCTGCTGGCGGCGTGGTTGGGGCTTCCGGGATTCCTTTTGGGGCTTTCCTTTTTGCTCATCCGTTTGGCGGGAACCGTATCCTTCGGCGTTTCCTATCTGCAACCGCTGGAAACGCCCACAAGAGAGGGAATGAAGGATACCTTTTTGCGGCTCCCGTGGTGGCAAATGCTCACTCGCCCCGCGTTCAACCGTAATCTGACACGCCAAAGGAGAAGCAAATGAAACGAACGGTGTGGCTACTTGCGGCAGTTTTGATCGTCCCCTTTTTTTCCGGCTGTCACGCGGTGGAACCGGAGGAGGTCTACCTGATCTCCGCGCTGGGGTTCGACCGGGTCGATTCCGGCGTTCGGTTGGTTGCCGAGGTACCCCTGACGCGCGAGAGCGAGGAGGACAAAATGGAAGTGCGGATTTTTGAGGGGACGGGAGCATCACTCCCTTCCGCGTTGGAAGATATGAAAAGCGGGCTTGCCAAACAGCTGGAATTCGGCCATTGCGCGCTCGCCGTTTTGGGCGAGGGAGTTGAAGGGGAAACGTTGGATCGGGTTTTGGAATGTCTTTCGGAATGGCGGGTTCCGCTTTCGGCAACCGTGATTTTCTCGCCCAACGCGCGGGAACTGCTAAAAAAGGGAAGTTTGAGCGCGCCTGCCGTTGGTTACGAGATCCCGGATATTTTGCGCCTAATCTCCAAAGAGCGCGGAATTTCATTTCGTTGCCGCATTTATGAGGTCGCTTCGGCGGGCGGAAATTTTGAAATCCCGCGTTTTTTGCCCAACGGCGATGAGGTTGCCGAGGTGGATCGGCTGGCGGGTACGTGCGTTTATCGGGAGAAAAAGGCGGTGGAGATCGCATGATGACAAAGTCACGTCCGCGCGGATTACACCAAATCGCGCTGGTTGCGCTGTTTACCTTGGGGAACACGCTGCTGCGCTTTCCGTGGGCAAACGCACAGGCGGGAGTTACCGTATCTTTCGTACTTTCGGCAATCACGGCGCTGTTATTCGGCCTGTGTGCCTATTTCGGCGCGGCATGGCTTTACCGAAAATGGTTGAAGAGCCGAAAACGCTTGCGCCTGATTGTTTGCGCTTCCTTTTCCGTACCGATTTGCGCGCTTGCGTTTTATTTTGCCGTCAGCGGGAGCCGCGATCTGTTTTCGTTTATGAAGCAATCGCTTTTGCCCGAAGGTACGGAGTTGGTATTTGCGGCGCTTTTCCTTGCGGTTTGCGCGTGGCTTTCCCGCGCCGAGCGCAGGGGCATGGACGTTTTTGCCCTGATCGCTTTTTTTGCGGCGGTCGTTGCCGTAACGGTATTGTTTTTGTTGGGGGTTCCGCAGTTTCGCATGGAGTACGGCAGCGTGGAATTGCCGGGGGTCGGGGCAATCGGCGCTTCGCTGTTTCCCATTTTCGTTGAGTTTGCCCTACCCATGATCCCGCTTGGCGCCTATCTTGCGTTGGCAAAACCGCAAAACGGGGGAAAACGGCCGTGGCAACCGCTGGTGTGCGGCGTTCTTTTCGGCGGGGGGATCATGCTTCTTTGCGTTTTGCAAACCCTGTTGACTTTCGGGGCGTCTTACGCCGCAGGTTTAGCATATCCGTATTCCGCGGCGGTTCGCGTCGTTTCGCTGGGGGCTTACGCGTTCCGGCCGGAGCTTTTTTCCTACGTGGCCGATTTTCTTTCCTGCCTTGTTCGCGTTGCTGTATGCTTTTCCTGCCTGAAATTTGCGGTGGGAAGGTTTTTGCCGCGCGTGCGGAATTGGGTGCCTCCGCTTGCCTCGCTGTTCGCTTTTATCGCGCTTTGTTTTTTTTAGATTTGCGAAATCGGATCTCGGTTTCTTCGCGGATTTGCCGGCGCAAGAGAAACAGGGCAAGCAGATTGATTGAGGTCAAAGCCGTAATGGCAAAGTCCGAAGCACTCCAAATCGCGCCCGGCGCAACCGCGCAACCGAGCGGAATGCAAATCAGAAAGGCAATCGTATAAGCGGTTTTCAGCTTTTTGGAGGGCTTGATCGACCAAAGCGCCGAGGCACCGTAATCCGCCCAACAAATCACCGTGGCATATCCAAAACAAAAAATTGCCGCCGAGAGAAACCATCCGGCCCCGCCGCCGAGAGAGGTGGCAAAGGCCGCAACCGTCATCATTACCGGGGTTTGGGAAAACTCGCTTGCGGACGGATAGTTGACCAAGATCACGAAAGCCGTCAGCGAGCAGAGCAAAATGGTATCCACAAAAACTTCCAAAATCCCCCAAACGCCTTGCGCCGCGGGCGAGGAGGTGTTTGCGCCGGCATGAGCGGTGGGGGCGGTGCCGCATCCCGCCTCGTTGGAAAGAAGCCCGCGCATGGTGCCGGTACGCAAAGCCCGACTTGTCAGAAAACCGAGAATGCCGCCCGCCGCGCTTTTCGGTGAGAACGCCTCCGAAAAAACCGACCCAATAGCCGCGGGAAGCGCCTCGCGCCGCAGGATCAGCACCGTGACGGAAAGGATGAGAAACCCCAGCGACATTATGGGGACGAGATATTCGGTTAGCGCCGATATTCCGCGCGAGCCGCGAAAAATGACCGGCGCGGTCAAAAGCACCAAAATTGTTGCCGTGATCCAAACGGGAATACCGAGCACGCCGGAAAACGCCGAGGAAACCGCGTTGACTTGGATCACGCATCCCATGGTAAAGGAATTAAGGATCATAAAGCCCGCGAACAGAGCGGCAACGATTCCGCCCAATTTTGCAGGTCGGCCAAACGCGCGTCGAATGTAATAAACCGCACCACCCGCGTGTGAACCATCCGAAAGCGTTTCACGATAACGCACGGCAAGCAGAATTTCGGCATATTTCAAAACCATAGCCAGCAGAGCGGATACCCACATCCAAAAAAGCGCGCCCGCGCCGCCAATGGCAAGGGCGTTCGCCACACCCACGATATTGCCAACGCCGAGCGTTCCGGCAAGCGCCTGCGTCAGAGCGCGAAAGGGAGAGGTGCCGCCCGGTTGTTTTTCGGTCAGCGCGCGGAACATGGCGCGGGGGCGTAAAAAGGGAAGCCCGCGCAAATAAAAAATAAAAAACAGGGCAGCCGCAGTCAGCAAAACGGGAATCCCGCCGCCCGTAAGAATACTCCAAAGAACCTTCATTTCAACCCCGCCTTCCACCGAAGATTTGTTACGATTTTATGAGGAGAAGATAGCAAATCATTCCGGGATCGGAGAATAAAAACGAAGCAAGCCACCTTTGTGGGCGGCTTGCTTCGTTTTTGGTGACCCCTACGGGAATTTCGCCTGCGGCGAATATTCCGCGCCCTGCGCCCGGCAAGTAAACTTGCCGAACTACGGGCTGCGAATGCGAACCCATGCGTTTTGCAGGCAAAACGCTGTCTTCGTGCTTGGGCAGGAATCGGCAACGCAAAAAGGCACTCATAAAGAGTGCCTTTTTGCGTTGGTGACCCCTACGGGAATCAGAACCCAGCGTGCGGCAAAACAAGCAAAAACATAAAGCGCGGCGAATCCGCACGCGTGCAAGCGTCAAGCGCTTGCGTGGGTTCTCATCGCAAAGAAAGAATAACAAAAACGAAGCAAGCCACCTTTGCGGGTGGCTTGCTCCGTTTTTGGTGAAACCTGAGATGTCAAAGGTAAACACTCGATCTCCTCAAGGGATACGGTTTTGGATTGATCTTTGTAGTTAAACGTGATGACGAAACGGTCATCATAGAGATAAATGGAGTTGACGAACGCATCGATCAGCTTTTGTTTTCCTTCTTTTGTGGAGATGTCGATCCGTTTGTAATTCTGTAACGCAACAAAGATTTCTTCCTGCGGAACGACCGGATGGGCGTGTTGCTCCTCGCCGATTTTAGCTTCGAGTACTTTCTTTTGCGCTTCCAGTTCGTCCAGGCGTTCTTTTGTTGTATCCGAATAAACGCCGTTCTCGATTGCCGTAACGATATTTTTAAGTTTTTGCTTGGTATCGTCCAGTTGGCCTTGCAAGGACTTTAACAAAAAGCTTTCTTCGGCTTGCATTTCGTAAATTCTTGTGGCAATCTCGTCCAAAATCTTGTCGCTTTTCAGAATTTCCAGAATGCAATCAATCACCTGACTTTCGAGCCACTCTTTCCGAACCGATTTCTTATCGCATTCTTTTTTCTCGGCTCGGTTGCATCTGTAATAGCGATATTGCACATTCTTTCGATTTCTTCCAATTGCGCCGGTCATCAGCGCACCGCACTTGCCGCAGAACAGTTTGGTTGTAAGGAGATAATCGTCTTCCGAACGGTGCATAGCAGGCGCGCGTTTGTTGTTTTTCATTCTTGCTTGGGCTTTTTCAAAGAGTTTTTCATCAATGATTGCCGGAACACCGTTTGGAATGATAATATCCCCAAACTTGTATTCTCCCATGTATTTTCGGTTCGTCAGAATGCGGAAGACGGTGTTATAAGAGAACGGATAGTTCCGATTTTTGATTCCGCGGGCATTCAAAATGTTTTTAATTTCCTGCGTACGTTTTCCGTCAACATAGAGTTCAAAAATTTCACGAACGATGGGAGCGGTTTTTTCATCAATCTGAAAACGGTCGTTTTCATCCACATAATATCCAAACGGCGCGGGCACGCCGTTCGTTTTGCCTTTCTTCGCATTCTCGGTCATGCCGCGTTTGACCTTTTCGGCTAAATCGGCAGAATAGTATTCTGCCATACCCTCCAATAGGGATTCGAGCAGGATTCCTTCCGAACCCTCGGCGATCGTTTCTTTTGCGGAAACGACTTTCACACCGTTCTTTTTGAGAAGATGCTTGTAGCGAGCCGAATCGTAGCGGTTACGTGAGAAACGGTCGAGTTTCCAGACAATGATGGTATCAAAAAAGTTTTTCGCGCTGTCTTTGATCATCCGCTGGAATTCGGGACGGTGATCGGTTTTTGCCGAATACGCGCGGTCAATATAGTTGCCGACGACTTCTATGTGGTTGAATTCGGCATAGTCGTTACACTCGCGCAATTGACCTTCAATACTCTCTTCGCGTTGGTTGTCCGACGAATAACGCGCATAAATGACGGCCTTCATTTGCTCTCCTCCTCAAACAGTTTAATGACTGCTTCTTTGAGTTTGGCATTTGCAGGAGAGTTCGGTTCAAAGCACATTTCAACGAATTCTCGCATTTTGTCATCGTTGATTGCCCTCGGTTGATAGTGATACAGTCTTCCCTGTGGAGCATCGGTTCTGCCGACAAGAAAATCCATGGAAACGTCGAAGAAATCGGCATATTTGATGAGAAGTTCCAGCGGAGGCAAGTGCTCGCCGGTTTCGTATCTTGCAATCAGCGACTGAGCAACACCGAACTTTGCCGCCAGTTTTGCCTGCGAAAGTTTGATCCCTGCACGCAGTTCTTTTAATCTTTTTGAAACAGCTTCATTTAACATAACGGTTGCCCTCCGATTTCTTTTTTTCATTATACCACGATACAAGGCAGTTGTCAATACATAAAATAAATTACATTGATACGATGTATTGATACGACTATTTATCCGCATATACAGATCGTTCATCCAACAACTTAAAAAATTTATATATTGTTACAAAAATTTTCAGTTTTGGTGTTGACTTTTGCATTCTGAAAAGGTATAATATAAATAAACAAAATTATTAGGGGTGCAAAATGGAAATCAAACGCGATTTTTATTTGAACAAGTTGATCAAACATCAAAAGAACGGCATGGTCAAGATCGTAACCGGCGTTCGTCGGTGCGGCAAATCCTACTTGTTGTTTAAACTCTTTCGAGACTATTTGATCGGGAGCGGTGTTCCAACCGACCATATTATCGCAATTGCTCTGGACGATTACGGAAACAAAGCGTTGCAGAATCCGGACGAACTATATCAGCATATTAAAAATGCCATTGCAGACGAGGGGGACTACTACATTCTTCTTGATGAGATCCAATTAGTTGCCGATTTTGAGAGCGTAATCAACGGCTTTTTGCACATTCCCAATGCCGATATTTATGTAACCGGAAGCAACTCCAAATTCCTTTCCAGCGATATTATCACCGAGTTCCGCGGGCGCGGAGATGAGATCCGCGTGTATCCGCTCAACTTCTCGGAATTTTATTCGGCTTACGGCGGTGAATTTGACAAGGCGTGGGTTATGTACTGCAATTTTGGCGGTATGCCTCTCTGCCTATCCATGCAGACGCAGGAAGACAAGGCAAAGTACCTGACCAACCTATTTGAAACGACTTACCTTGCTGATATTATCAACCGCAACAGTTTGCGCGGCAATACGGAGATCGGTGAATTAACCGACGTTCTGGCGTCTTCCATCGGCTCGCTGACCAACCCCTTGAAACTTTCAAACACCTTTGGAAGCACCAAGAATGTCAAACTGTCCGTAAACACGATCATCAATTACCTGAATTATTTACAGGACGCATTCTTAATCGAAAAAGCGGTTCGCTACGACATCAAAGGCAAAAAGTATATCAACACCCCCGCAAAATACTACTTTGTGGATATGGGGCTTCGTAACGCGCGTCTCTCTTTCCGTCAGCAAGAGTACACGCACATTATGGAAAACGTCATTTATAACGAACTGCGCCTGCGCGGTTATTCAGTCGATGTTGGCGTAGTGGAAACGGTTCGCCGCGAAAACGGTGGAGACTTGGCAAGAAACAGATTGGAAGTCGATTTTGTCGTCAACAGCGGCAACAAGCGGTATTATATCCAATCGGCTTATAATATCGCCTTGGAAGAAAAAATGAAACAAGAGCAAGCGTCCCTGCTTTCCATTAACGACGCGTTCCGCAAAATCATTATTGTCAACCAGCCCATCATGAGCGGATACAACGAACAAGGCATTTTGATGCTTTCGCTCCAGGACTTTTTAATGGAGCCGGAAAAAGCGTTGGATTCGTAATATAACAGAAAGGTATCGTAGCTAATAAAGCACAGAAAAGGAGTTTTTGTAATATGGAAGTAAAAGATTGGATTACTATTATTGCTCTTATTGTTATACCGATTGCAGCAGTCATTATCGGACAATATTTACAGACAAGAGCGAAAAAGCGCGAAGATAAAATGCGTATTTTTACTGTTTTAATGAATACGCGTGCTTTTGCGTGGACAAAAGAGAGCGTTGAGGCTCTCAATATGATCGATGTTGTATTTGTAAACGATAAAAAGGTACGTACAGCGTGGGCTAATCTATTGGATGCTTACAATTCAACCGAAAATTCCGTCCAACTTGCCAATAAGCGTGCGACATTAAAATATAAACTTTTAGAAGAAATGGCTGTTTGCTTGGGATATAAAGACAAAATTACATGGGATACAATTCAAAATCCATATATTCCAAAGGGTATGTCTGACGAAATGGAAGCGCAACAACAATTCAAGAACAGTCAATTAACTGTTTTAGGTATGTTGCAAGAAAGCTTTCCACAGACAAAGGTAACCGAGGGAAAAACGGAGGATAAGAAATAATGCCAAACAAATTGGAATTGACTTGGTACGGGAAAGACAAGCCGATTGTGGTTGAGCCGCGTATTTTGATTGAAAATGCGGCTCTGTCGAACTGCGCCAATGATCCCGATACGGAGAATATGCTGATCCACGGGGACAACCTCTTGGCCTTAAAAGCTTTAGAGAAAAAATACGCCGGGCAGGTCAAGTGTATTTATATAGACCCTCCATATAACACTGGAGCGGCTTTTGACCACTATGATGATAATTTAGAGCATTCTATATGGCTTGCTCTGATGTATGCGCGTATTCAGCTTCTCAAAAATCTACTGTCAGACGATGGGTTTTTCTGCTGTCAGATTGATGATTCTGAAGGAGCATATCTCAAGGTTATCCTTGATGAAATATTTGGTCGACAGAATTATTTGAATACTTTTTATGTTCAAGTGCGCTATCCCAATAAGACGCTTGCCGAAGATAGCGATTATCAGAAAATAATCGAGCAATGCCATATTTATGCTAAGTCGAAGCAATTAGCTAAATTGAATCGTCCGCAAGCGGAATATGACATTGGAAAATTCAAGTGGAGAATAATTGAAGATTCTCCCGGCGAAACTGTCGTGCTTGGCAACAAAAAAGTGGAGATATTTAAGCCCGGTCAGTACCACATCGAGGAAATCGAGCCATGTCTTGAAGGCTTAAAAGAAACATGGGCAACGGGGTCGTTAACGAGAGTACGGGCAAGTGCTGGTGAATTCTTTGAATTGTATCTTGCCGAAAGAAAAGACATCGATGGTTTGGGCTGTCTTTATAAGGTTGAAGGCATTGGCGAGGATGGCCTTGGCTATCGTTATATCAGCGGTCCCAAAAAAGCGACCGCAAACAAAGGAAAATTCTATTCCGGCATACCTCTTAGCAGATTGGAAGAGCTTAAAACTGGAAAGAGCTACAAATATTTACCCGTTTCGAATTTCTGCGATTTTGCTGGCAGTTTTGGGAATTGCAGGCTCGAAGGAAATGTCGATTTTAAAGGAGGAAAAAAGCCTGAAGCCTTGTTGGAAATGATACTCAAATATTATTCCAACCCCGGTGATCTTGTGCTTGACTCATTTCTCGGGTCTGGTACCACTGCAGCTGTAGCTCACAAAATGAACAGAAGATACATTGGCATAGAAATGGGTGAGCAAGCCTATTCTCATTGTAGGCCAAGATTAGATCGCCTGATTAAAGGGGATGACCGCAATGGGATAACGGCAAGTGCAAATTGGCAAGGTGGTGGCGGATATCGATTTTATGAACTTGCCCCGTCCTTACTCAATGTGGATGCTTTTGGGGAACATATTATTAATCCGGACTATAATCCGGATATGTTGGCTGCGGCGATGGCGTTACATGAGGGCTTTGCCTATCAGCCGGATGGCAACCTTTTCTGGAAACAGTCGGTCGGGAACGAAAACAGCTATCTTTTTGTGACGACCAGGCACTTGAACAGCCCGTTTTTGGATTCGATTCGAGACACGATGGAGGAAGGCGAATATCTGATTATCGCCTGCCGATCCTATGACGCCGGCCTTGAAAAAGCATATCAAAATATCACCATCAAAAAAATTCCTCAAATGTTGCTTGACCGTTGCGAATTCGGCAAAACAGATTATAACCTGAATATCCTGCATCCGCCTGTATATGACGACGAGGAGGAAGAATGCGATGAGGAGTGATTATCCGCAATATACCACCGATTATATCAGCGGTGTTATGTCGTTGCGCAAGCCGCAAACCGCCTCTCTTAAAATCCTTGAAGAAATTTTGAATACGGTCTCCTTGAAAAAGGGGATGAATCTGCGTGCTGCGCTCGGCGCCGTTCACGCCATGTATCCGATTTGCACTGATTTTGAGCGAGATTTTATGTCGCTGACCTTTGCGTTGGCAACCGGCGTGGGCAAAACGAGATTGATGGGCGCATTCATTGCCTATCTTTATACGCAGATGGGCGTTCGGAATTTCTTTGTCGTTGCCCCCAACACCACCATTTACGAAAAACTGAAACGGGATCTTTCGGATTTTAACAGCCCGAAGTATGTCTTCCGTGGGCTTGGCTGTTTTGGCATGGCTCCGCAAATTATCACGGACGATGATTATAAATCAAAGCAGATTTCCGCATTTGAGACCGATATCCGCATTTTCGTTTACAACATTGATAAATTCAATAAAGAAGATGCCAATATGAAGAAGGTCAACGAGATCATCGGCGACTCTTTCTATCAGTATCTTTCCGCATTGCCAGACCTCGTTCTGATTATGGACGAATCGCACCACTATCGCGCAGAGCGAGGAGCGGCGGCTTTGAATGAACTGCATCCTCTTTTGGGACTTGAATTGACGGCGACGCCGCTTGTTACCAAAGGAAATAAACAGGTCCCGTTCAAAAACGTTGTCTATGAATATCCGCTCTCCAAAGCGATTGAGGACGGCTATACCCGTACTCCGTTTGCCGTTACCCGGTCGGATATTGACTTTTACAATTTCGGTGACGAGCAACTGGACAAGCTCATGCTTTTGGACGGCATTTTGTGCCATGAAACCACAAAACAAAAATTAAAGGTGTATGCCGGCAATCATCCGGGCAAGCCGATTGTCAAACCGTTTATGATGGTGGTTTGCAAAGACACCGAACACGCACAATGGGTAGATCGGTTTGTTCGCTCCGATGAATTCCGTGACGGGGCATATAAAAATAAGACGATCATCGTTCACTCCAAGCAAACCGGCGCCGAGACCGAGGCAAACACACGGCTTTTGTTGGAAGTGGAAGACCCGGAAAATCCGGTTGAGATCGTCATTCACGTCAATATGCTCAAAGAGGGTTGGGACGTCAACAATCTTTATACCATTGTCCCTCTTCGCACCGCCGCATCGAAAATTCTGCGCGAGCAGATGGTGGGGCGCGGTTTGCGTTTGCCTTACGGAGAGCGCACCGGCGACCGCGACGTTGACGCTGTCATGCTGACAGCGCACGACAAATTCAACGATATTCTCGCTGAAGCGCAACGCGGCGACTCTATCTTCAAAGCCGGGAACATCATCAAAGCAGAGGAACTCGTGCCGGAACAAATCACCACCACGCAGTTGTCGTTTGATATCCCGTCAACCGACACGCACGAGGAAGCGTATTCCTTTACGCAACTGGAACGCACGGAAAAGACCGACGCAGTTTTTGAAAAAACCAAAACACTGCTTCAAAACGAAGTTTTGCAGAGCATTCAGACCGAACCGAGCCATACGGTCACACCGCAAGCGGCAAAAAGAATCGCCGAGTCGGTTGCAAAGCAGATTTCGGAAGATCAGGACCTTGGCGATACCTTCCGCGAAAATGAAATGCCTTTGGCTTCATGGATGTTGCACGAAACCGAGCAAACCTACATTGCCGCCAAAGAAAAATTCATCCCGATTCCGCGTATTAAAATTACGGATGCCGGTGTGGAAGAATATGTGTTCGTTGATTTTGATCTGGATTTGTCGGATTTCAATCATGTTCCGATCCGCAACGAACTGTTGATTCAAAATCTCGAAGATATGAGCGATCGCCAACGCATCAAGGGTGACGCCATTGATTTTGAAGGCTATAACCCGAAAAAAGTGATTCTGGACGAGCTTCGCAAGAAGCCGGAAATCGACTACGAAAAATGCTCCGAGTTGCTGTTCAAGCTCATCACACAACTTTGTGATCACTACACTTCCGCAAACGGCGAGAATGGGATGCGCAACATTGTTATGATGTATAAGCGCGATATCGGCAACAAATTGTATGCCCAAATGCTTCAACACTTTTATTGCAAAAACGGCTTTTTGCAGGAGGAAGTGATTGGAACGCGGAATTATAACCTCCAACAAACCTACAACTACAGAGAATCGGTTGGCCTTTACGAGCCGTTTACGGAAGACATTAGAAGCGTTCTGTTTACGGGAATACGGAAAGGTGTTTTCAGCACCGCCAAATTTGACAGTAAAGATGGCGAACTAACGCTCGCGCGCGTGCTGGAATCCGATCCCGACGTGGTCAACTGGTTGCGTCCGCATCCGCAAGAATTCAATATCACCTACAATCACGGACACATCTACGAGCCGGATTTTGTAGTGGAAACCGAAAGCGTCATTTACTTGGTGGAAGTCAAGGGAGAGGATAAGCTCAATGATCCGGACGTCCTTGCCAAGAAAGAGCGCGGAATCCAGTATTGTGCCGCCGCTTCCCGTTGGGGCAAAGCCAACGGCTATAAGGAATGGCGATATCTGTTTATCCCAGCGGGGCAGATTCAACCGAATTCGTCCTTTAAGCAACTGGCGGAGAGGTTTGGGAAGGGGTAAAATATTCAATTTTCGAGGTAATCAAATAAAGCAAGGACGGTTATAAACAGTGAAAACTACATATTTAATTGGCAATGGATTTGATTTGAATTTAGGTTTGCAAACAAAATATTCCGATTTTTATAAATACTATTTAGCACTTCCGCGAGATAGCCTTTCTGACTATATCCTTCAATTTAGAAAGGATTTGGAAGAAGAACAGTTGGGGGAAATAAGTAAGTGGGCAGATCTTGAACTAGCACTTGGCCAGTACATGGAAAAGTTTGAAGAGAAAGATATTGATGGAATTTTAGGATTACTCAATGATGTGCAGGATTCCCTTGCAGAATATGTTGATTTGCAAGATGTTCATTTTTCAATTTCAGAAGAGAATAAGAAGAAAGTGTGCAAGGATTTGTTTTATCCTGAACAGTATTTGACTCCTAGAGAACAACAGAATTTGAATAATTATAAACGTACATTTTCTGCAAGCACTTTTGAAACAAATATCTTAATATTCAACTATACCAAAACATTTGAAAAGGTTTTTGACTATTCCGAAAAAGAATTAACATTAGGATCTCATACTGTTGCAAATACAACATATAGCCATATATTACGAACTATAGAACACATTCACGGCGATACAAATAGCAATATGATTCTTGGGGTTAATGACATTTCTCAAATATGTAATGAAAAAATACGAGAAATGACAAAACTTAGACGGGCAATTGTAAAACCTGAAATGAATCTAAATGCCGGTACACTAAGAGATGATAGAGCCGCATCACTCATTAACACATCAGATTTAGTTTGTATTTACGGAATGTCGTTAGGAGAAACCGATAAAACTTGGTGGCAATTGATTGCAAACAAAATGACGACTTCCAACCTGAGAGTAATTATTTTTTCAAGAAATGCAGGTATAAATCAGCGACAGGCGTATCTATTGCAAAATGAAAAGGACGAAATGGTGGACAGATTACTGAATTCCGCTCAAATAAATCCAAAGCAGAAAGATTTAATCCGTGATCGAGTTTTCGTTTGCTTCAATTCGAATATGTTTAATGCGGAAAGAATAATGCATTCTGCAAAAAAAGAATTGTCTGTCTTGCAAGAAGCAATATAAAGAATTCGAGGTAAATTTGGAGGACATAAAGCTTTGACAAGAAAAACCATTTTTGAAATAGAGCGTCGAACTGATTTGGTGTCAGATTTTAGGGGAACTATAGCTGATTTGGAAAGTACAAGCGTAACAACTAAAGCATTAGGAACACTAAATATGAGGCAATTACTAAATAATTGCATAAAAACATGGCCTTATAGGCAAGGGGCAAACAACCTTGATTCTTATGCAAGCACTCATGGATTCAATATGTTTGATACTGATACCGAACCGAACATTCTCTATAACTATGAGCTCATCCTAAATCTTTTACACTGGGCACCAACATACGATGCCAATAGAGCTGATATATTTTCATTTAACGATAATCCGACTATTAACGAAGAATGTACCAGATGCATTGAAAACATAAAATACAATCTTGAAATGGTTAATATGAGGGTGCGCGAGGATAGAACGAAAGATTTACCTAAATACATAATTTCAAAGAGAGATGCGCAGGTAGATGCTGTTATTGAATCCGCGCCTGAGTTGTCAGAAACTTTATTATCTTATCTCGATTTTAGAAACCGTGATGATGAAAAAGCAAAAAAGGCTGTATTAAAAGCTATTGCCGATTATTTAGAGCAAAAGCGTAAAGACAAGTGTTATAAAGGAACCGAATATAACTCGTTATGTGAGAATTTATTTGCAGTATTTAACAATGCATCTATTAGGCATGAAAACTCTCAGCAATGGAAACTTCGAAAGCCGATGCGCATAAAGCTCTATGATCAAACTTTTAAAGCTGCCGTACATTTACTACAGAAAGAAGATATAGATTCTTTTAATGATATGGTTATGGAATTAAAGAAAAGCAATTAAATTTGTTTTTATTTGAAATATTCCGTTTTCGGAAATATTTTTCAAAAAGCGCTTGACAAATGCAAATTTATATGCTATTATAATTCTTGTATTGGAATTCAGCCGTTAAAAGAAGCCTGTCTTAAGGGGCGAAGAGGCAGAATTCAGTGTTTGCGGGTGAAAGTTCCCGCGGTTGCCCGTCGCAGACTTGCGTATGTCGGGGGTGATTGCCGCGATCTTGCGGTGATCGAGTTGTTCCGGAGTTTTCCGCTTTGTGGTGAAAGGGTTGTGCTTTTTTGCGGAAAGCGTTGATGGGCTTTTTTGTCATACAATTTTTTAGATAAAACTGAATAAAATAACGGAATGAAAGAGTCCGCACGAAGGTAATCTGCCGGTATATCTGGCGATGAAATCGTACGGACTTTTTGTTTCAAGGAGGTGATATTGATGTAGCAGAGAAAGGAACACAAATGACAACCGAAAGTCAATCGAAGGAGTCGGCGGTAATTCTATCGGCGACTTTTTTGCGCGCCTTGAAGTTATAAATTTTTTGACTTCAACCTTGACTTTCGGACCAAAACCAGCCCTTCTAAGTGAAGGGGAAAATGACAGAAAGGAGTATTTATGAATCGTCCAAGAGACCATCCCA
>JBGUNW010000255.1:0-10896 GCA_045117555.1 Eubacteriales bacterium | reverse complement strand
TAAAAACTGAAAAAGAAAAACGCCGCCGCGCGCTTGGGCATTGTTGCGCGCGTGATTCGGGAAATCCTTTGGCTGGGCGCCGGTTTTTTATTCGGACAGGCCTCGCTCCTTTTTGAAACGAATCCTTTGGGAGTGGCCTTTCTTTGCGCCGCAAACGGGCATATTCTTTCCATTTCCGGCGGGTTGATCCTTTCCGCCTGGTTTATCGGAGGGCAACCGTGGCTTTTGACCGTGACCTACCTTGCCGCGGCGCTCATCCGGGTTATTTCTTCGCGCCTGGCCGAGCCGCACGAAACGATCCGCCAGCCGCTGCCCGAAAAAATACGCGCCAAGCTCTACCCGGAGAAAGAATCGGCCTCTCCCAAAGCGGACAAGCAGGAAAAATCCGGCTCCCGCCTGCGCGAAAAATTGGAGGAACTTTCCGTTCTCTCCTTCTTCCGCAATTTCGGGCGGGAATTCAAAAGCCTGTTTCACGAATGGGTACCGCTGCGCATGGCCACCGCCGCGGTTTGTATGCTGATCGTTTCTCTTTTTCGCATCATCAGCGGGGGATTTACTTACTATGATCTTTTTGCCGCCCTGTTTGCCGTTGCGGTTGCTCCCGCGGCGGTTATGGTTTACGCCTCGTTTTTGGAGGAACGCAAACAATTCAAAATCCTATACGTCATTTCCGCGGGGGCGCTCCTCTTTTCCCTCGTTTGGTCGTGTGACGCTCTGCTTTTGGGCTCGGTTCCGCTCTCGGTTTGCTTTGCACTGTTCTTTTCCCTTTTGATCGCGCACCGCGTCGGGCTCCCCGCCGGAATTGCGGCCGCCGTTCTTTGCGGACTGGCGCACGATCCCATGTCTATCCCGGCGTACTTGCTTGCCGTACTCGTTTACGCCCTGTTCCGCGCGCGGGGACGGGAGCTGTTCGGCGTTCCGGCGGCAGTATTTGCCGCCCTCGGTTGGTCGGTCTATGCCCATGGAGTGGGGGCGCTGTTACCGCTCTTGTTTGCCGATCTCGCGGCAGGCGCGGCTTTTACGCTGGTGGCGCGTCTGACCGATTCGGACAAAACGAAAGAAAAAGAGGAAAACGCTTCTCCCGACCATAAAACGGCGGTGCAGTATCGCGTTCTTTCCAAACAGCAGAACGAAACGACCGATCGCCTGCGCGGCATTTCGGAGGCATTTTCCTCACTTTCCGAAATGTTCTATAATTTAAGTGACCGACTACGGCGGCCAACGACCATTGATTTGCGCCGCCTGTGCGACAACTCCTTTGACCGCTTTTGCACCGATTGCCCGCACCGCACCGTTTGTTGGGGATTGGAATACGCCGATACACTGGAAGTGCTGAACGCGCTTGCCAAATCGCTCCACACGCACGGAACGGTAACCCAACAACAGATCTCCCCCGTTTTGAGCAGGCGGTGCCCTTCCATGGATCGCATTCTTTCCGAAATCAATCACGATTGCGCGCGCCTGACCGGCGAGCTTTTGCGCGACAACCGCACCGAGATTTTTGCTATGGACTACGAGGCGGCGGCAAACATCATCAACGACGCGCTGGAAGAGGACGCGCAGGAATACCGGCTGGATACCGAGCTTGCCGGGCGGATTGCCGAATACCTGCCCAGCGCAGGGCTTTCGGCGCAGGCGGTTGTGGTTTACGGCGGCAGACTGCGGCAAGTGGCCATTCGCGATATTGATATTGACCGCGCCTCGGTTTCGGCCGAAACCTTGCGCCGGGATATCAGCGAGCTTTGCCGCGCCGAACTTTCCACCCCGTCATTTGAAGTGGAAGGTCCGGTTTGCACCATGGTGCTGCATACGCGCCGGCGCTTTTTCGTTATTGGGGCGCAGAAATGCGTTTCGGCAAACGGCGGCGTTTGCGGCGACGCGGTAACGCTTTTTTCCAACCGAAAGGATTATTTTTACGCACTGATCAACGACGGTATGGGCTCGGGGCGGGAAGCGGCGCTGACGGCGAATCTTTGCTCGGTCTTTCTGGAAAAAATGCTCCGCGCCGGAAACCGGACGAATACCTCGTTGCGTATGCTGAACAATCTGCTTATTTCCCGCACGCATGAGAACAGCGCGGCGGAATGCTCCTCCACCGTTGACTTGTTGGAGTTGGATCTTGTTTCGGGTGTTGGGGTGTTTATCAAAAGCGGAGCGGCGCCCAGTTTCGTTGTTCGCGGCTCCACGGTCCACCGCGTGCAAACCGGATCGGCTCCCATTGGTATTCTGCGCGAAACCGAAGCGCAATCCAGCGAATTTCCCTTCCGGGCGGGCGACACCGTGGTACTGGTGAGCGACGGGATCCTGCAAGAGGACGCCGACGCCGTTTGGCTGACCAATTTTCTTTGCGGGACCGAGGAGATCAACCCCGAAAAAATCGCCTATCAAATTTGTGCGCACGCCGCAAAGGCCGAACGGCGCGACGATTGCTCGGCGATCGTTTTGCGGATTGAAGAAAACGAGGAATAAAAAAACATAGAAAAAGGGCAAGCCGAAACCGGCTTGCCCTTTTATTATTTCGATCAGCGAACGACGATATTAACGATCTTGTTGGGAACGCTGATCTCTTTTACAATGGTTTTGCCTTCCAGCTGGGCGGCAATTCTTTCATCGGCTTTTGCGAGCGCAACGGCTTCCTCACGCGAACAGTTGAGCGGAAGCTCGACCGTAGCGCGCACCTTGCCGTTGATTTGTACCGCAACCTCCACGGTGCTTTCCACCGTTTTTGCTTCGTCCCATTCCGGCCATTCCGAAACGGCGCAAAGCCCCTTGCCGCCGAGCTTTTCCCAAAGCTCCTCCGAAAGGTGCGGCGCAAACGGAGAAAGCAGTTTCGCAAGCGTCATCAGCTCCTCGCGGGTAAGACTGCCGACCTCGTAAATCTCGTTGATCAACGCCATCATGGCAGCAATGGCGGTGTTGAATTTCAGCTCCTCGATATCCTGCGAGACCTTTTTGACCGTTTTGTGGAAAGCGGTTTCCAATTTCGGCGAGCCGCCCCCCTCGCGCACAAGGTCGGTCAGGTCGCTTACACGCTCCAAGAAACGCTTGCATCCTTTTACGGAGCTGTCGTTCCAGGGTGCGGCGCTTGCGTAATCGCCCATAAAGAGGACGTAAACGCGCAGCACGTCGGCGCCGTAAACGTCGATCACGTCGTTGGGGTCTACCACGTTGCCCTTGGATTTGGACATTTTTTCACCGTCAGGCCCCAAAATCAAGCCCTGGGCGGTACGCTTTGCGTAGGGCTCGTCGCAGGGGACGGCACCGATGTCGTACAGGAATTTGTGCCAAAAGCGCGAATAGATCATGTGGCGCGTCACGTGTTCCATACCGCCGTTGTACCAATCCACCGGCATCCAGTATTTGAGCTTTTCGGGGTCGGCGAGCGCATTTTCGTTGTGCGGGTCGATATAGCGCAGGAAATACCACGAGGAACCGGCCCACTGCGGCATGGTATCGGTTTCGCGTTTGGCCGCGCCGCCGCACTTGGGGCAGGAGCAGTTGACAAAGGATTCCACCTTGGCAAGCGGGCTTTCCCCGCCCTCGCCCGGCTCAAAGTTTTTCATATTGGGCAGGCGGAGCGGAAGCTCCTCGTAGGGGACGGGTACCATGCCGCATTTTGGGCAGTGTACGATCGGGATCGGCTCGCCCCAGTACCGCTGGCGGTTGAACGCCCAATCCTTCATTTTGTATTGCACGCCCATTTCGCCGATGCCCTGCTCTTTCAAATATTCCAGCATTCGAGCAATGGAATCTTTTTTGTTGGTAAAGCCGTTCAGAAAATCGGAGTTGACCATTTCGCCGTCGCCGGTGTAGGCCTCTTTGGAAATATCGCCGCCTTTGATGACCTCGATAATGTCAATGCCGAACTTTTTGGCAAAGGCGTAGTCGCGCTCGTCGTGCGCGGGCACCGCCATAATAGCGCCGGTGCCGTAGCCCATCATAACAT
Source organism: Eubacteriales bacterium (assembly GCA_045117555.1). GTDB lineage: Bacteria > Bacillota > Clostridia > Oscillospirales > CAG-272 > UMGS1865. The sequence continues at coordinate 6,950 of JBGUNW010000255.1, read as the reverse complement.
AGTCGGAAATGTAAATGGGAATCTCTTTGCCGCTGACCGGGTTGATGGCGGTCAGGCCCTCGATGCGAACGCCGGTTTTATCCTTGTTGAGCTGGGTGCGTTCAAACTCGGTCTTTTTGGCGCAAAGCTCGCGGTATTCATCCAGCGCGGCAATGTTGGCAATGCGATCGCGGTTTTGTTCGATAATGGGATGCTCGGGCGCAATGACCATAAAGGTGACGCCGAAAAGTGTGTCGCACCGCGTGGTGTAAATGCGCAGTTTCTCGCCGGTCTCCTTGACCGTGAAATTGACGAACGCGCCGGTGGATTTGCCGATCCAGTTGACCTGCTGCTGTTTGATATTGGGAAGATAATCCACCTCGTCAAGCCCGGAAAGCAGACGGTCGGCATATTCGGTGATGCGCAAATACCAAACGGTTTTGGATTTTTGCACGATTTCGCTGTGGCAGATATCGCAACGGCCGCCCTGCGAATCCTCATTGGAAAGCACGACCTTACAGCTGGGGCAATAGTTGACCAACGCCTGATCACGGAAAACCAGCCCGTGCTCAAACATTTTCAAAAAGATCCACTGCGTCCAGCGGTAAAAGCCCTCCTCGGTGGTGTCTACCACGCGGCTCCAATCAAAGGAAAAGCCGACCCGTTTGAGCTGGGATGTAAACTTTTTAATATTATTATCGGTCACCTGACGGGGATGAATGCCGGTTTTGATTGCATAGTTCTCGGTGGGAAGACCGTAGGCGTCAAATCCAATGGGAAACAGAACGTTATACCCCTGCATTCTGCGTTTGCGGGAAATGACCTCCATACTGGAATAGGCCTTGATATGCCCCACGTGCATCCCCGCTCCCGAGGGATAGGGAAACTCCACAAGCGCGTAAAACTTCTTTTTAGGGCTGTTGTCCACCGCTTTGAAAATGCCGGCTTCCTCCCATTTTTTTTGCCATTTTGGCTCAATGTTCCGAAAATCGTATTTCATTTTTCCTCTGCCTCCGCTCTTTCGTCGATGCTCTGAAAATGAATTTCCTCCGCATCGCCGTATAGTTTTTCCAATTTATAAAATTCCCGCGATTCCCGACTGAAAATATGCAGGATGACGGAATTGTAATCCAGTAAAACCCAGTTGCCGTTATCACGCCCTTCGTAATGGGCAGGGTCAACGCCCCGCTCGCCGATTTTAAACTCCACCTCACCGCCGAGCGACTTGACCTGCGTGGACGAGTGCCCCGTGCAAATAACGAAATAATCGGTGATCACGGTGTGATCCTGAACGCGCAATACCTTGATGTCCCCGGCCTTTTTGGCGTCCAGAACGTCGAAAATGGCATGGGCAAGCGTCTCCGGCGAAGCGCCTGCGAGCATTGGTCTCTTTTCTTCTTGCAGTTCTTGTTCTTTTTGTATCATAGTTTATCCTTTCTTCCCTGCGCCGGGTGACGCGGGGGATTGATAGATCCGATGAAAATCGGGGTCTTGCGGCCGATCAAACACGCCGTCGGGGTCGAATTGCTTTTCCTCTACCGCCGATTGCGGCATTAAAACACGGTTGACCGCCGCTCGCGTGCCCTCCCGCGAAAGCACGAAATACCACGCGCCGCTCTTGCCCTTGATCGCCTCGCCCGGCACCGTTTCAAAAGAAATTTGATCCAGCCCGGAATTTCCAAGACCTTGGGAGAGTGCGAATACCTCGTGAATGGGCAGATCGGTTTGCATATTCGGGGCGGCGATGAAAAATAATTTCATAAAGGTGGTCGCGCTTAAATTTTCACATTTTTTTGCAAACGCGCGCAAAAAATTCTGCTGTGCCTGCATTCTTCCCAAATCGGCCGTTACGTAGCCGGAGCGATAGCGGATAAAGGAGAGTGCGGTTTGACCGTCCAGGTGCTGTAACCCTTTTTTGATGTGGATTTCCAGCCCCTGTGCGGGATCGCTGTAATCCATATCCATGGGGACATCCATATCAACGCCGCCGATCGCGTCCACCAACGGGGGCACGCATTTGAGATTGAGTGCGGCAAACCAATGCACGCTCACGCCCAACGCGCGGGAGAAGAACGCTTTGCAATCCTCACTTCCGAGCGCGCGCAGTGCGCCGTTGATTTTGCGATAATTTCCGGTGGTGTACGCGGCATAGGTATCCCGCGGGATTTGCAGAGTTCCTATTTCCCCGGTTTTTTTGTTGCGCGCCACCAAAAAAACAGTGTCGGTCAGCGCGCCGGATTCGTCACAGCCGAAAATCAGAAACCGCCGGACGGGATCGGTATCCCACGCAGAGACCGGGAAAATACCGCCGGCCAACAAACAAACGCAAGCAAACAGGCAAAAAATCCGCTTTTTCATACGATACACCTCTTCCTTTTTTTGAAAATGGATGTATCGCACGAAAAGTCATAGATGTTTTTTTGCGCCTTCCATAATTAAAGCGTTGCGGGCATTGATCGTTTCCTGCGCCACGGGCAGGCCGTCGGCCAACAGTGCTGCAATGGTCAGGTCAAAGGATCGGAGCAGGACCTTACGCAAGTGTTCTTTGCGTTCTTCCGCCTTCATGGTTTGCGGCTTCGCGCCCCAAAAGGTTTCGCGCAAAAGCACGCAATCAGGGAACGTGCGTGATTCGTCGATATAATCGGCAAGGTAAAGCAGTTTTTCGGGCAGGGTCATATTGGCTCGTCCGGTGGTATGCCAGCGCACCGCCGAAATTACTTCGGGGTGGGCAAACGCGGGAAATTCCGCGGGGATCAGCGCCGCGGCTGTGCGGGCGTGCAGCGTTTTGTACGCCAGAATATCCTGCCGGGAAAGGCGAATGCCCCGCGCCTTGCAAAACGCGCAGTGCTTTTCCACCGGCCACTCCTTGGTAATATCATGGAGCAGTGCCGCCGCGCGCAAAAAATTGGTTTTTTGCGGGCAATAGAGCGCGGAAAGGCGCACAACCATTTTTTCCACCTCGGCGGTGTGAGCCCACCGTTTCGGCGAAATTCGCGCTTTTACGAACGCCCGCAATTCGGCAATTTTTTCTTCATGAAAGCAAAATTCGCTCGGATTCATTTTTCCACACCTTCCGCTTTTGAACCGTATAAATGATTGTCAAAAATGTATTGCTCGACCAGCGGCGGAATCAAATTGGAAACCGATTTGCCGGCGGCGATTTTTTTGCGAATTTCGGTGGAAGAAATTTCCACCGGTTCCATTTGAATTTTGCGAACGATCCTGCCGTATTTTTCCTGATAAAAAGCAATTTTTTGAAGAATTTGCTTGTCAATAATCGGGTCTTTTTCCCGCCGCGCGTAAACCGGGTAACAAAGCCGGAACAGTTCTTCGGGCTCGTGCCACGTATCCAGTGTGAGCATCATATCGGTCCCGCAGAGTAAAAACAGCCGTTTTTCCGGGCCGGAAAGCTCGCGCAGCGTATCCACCGTATAGCTTTTCCCTTCACGCCGCAGTTCCAGATCACTGACGTAAACACCCTCGATCCCCTCAAACGCCAACTGCGTCATGCGAAAGCGGTGTTCGACGGAAATATCGTCCTCCACTTCCTTATGCGGCGGAATGGCCGCCGGAATGACGAACAGGAAATCCAGCCACATTTGCTCCATAAACGCCTTTGCCGCGGCAATGTGGCCGTTATGCGGGGGCGAAAAAGTACCGCCGTAAACCCCGATGCGCGTCATGGCAGTTCAATGATCGGCTTTTTGGAGGAGCGCCGGTAAAGCACCGCTTTTTTTCCGATAACGGCAACCACGTCGGCTTTCAGCTCGGCGGCCAGCGCGTTGGCAACGGTGTGCGGATCCTCGCCGCTGTTTTCCAAAATGTGCAGTTTGATCAGCTCGCGGGCTTCCAGCGCGTCCGAAACGGTTTTGAGCAGGTTTTCGGTTACGCCGCCTTTGCCAACTTGCAGAATGACGGGATAATCGTTTGCGAGTCCGCGCAGATACGCCCGCTGTTTGGATGAGATCATACGTTTTTCCTCCCGTTTCACGCGTTCCAACCCTCGCGGCGCAGGAGCTGATAGATCTCCTCAAAATTCACCGACGAAAAGCTGACGAATTTGGTATTGCTTAAAATAATTTTAATGCCGTTCTCTTCCAGCAGGATGGATCGAATATCCTCACGGGCAAGTTCCATGCGCTGTTCGCCGCGCTCGAAAGAAAGCAGAACGATGCTTTGCTTGGTCAGAATCAAATACCCGTTGACCGCGCCGCCCGGAACGGTAAACCGCACGGGATGCTCCAACAAAAAGGGCTGCGGCAGCGTTGCTTTAACGCGCCGGTAAGGCGCGTCCCCGACCCAAAAGCGGAGCGGAACGAGAAAGCTTAACAAAAGCGCCGTTCCCGCGCCGATCAGCACGCCCCAGACCCATGGCGTGAAATGGCGGGTAAAAATTCCGTAAGCGGCAACGACGCCGCCGGTCAGAGTTCCGCCGAGGAACGAGAGGAGCCGCACCACGGGGGAGAAAAAATAATCCGAAAATTTCATTTTTGTAAAAAATCCTTTCCAAGTTCCGCTTTCAACCGCTCGGCAAACGCGCGAATCGCCTTTCCCCGGTGGGAAACGGCGTTCTTCTCCGCCGGCGAAACCTCGGCAAGCGTTTTGCCGTAGGGTTCGTAATAGAAAAGCGGATCGTAGCCGAAACCGCCGGCCCCGTGATATTCGGTCAGAATGCGGCCCTTGACCTCGCCGCGCACGGTGAACGATCTTCCGTCCGGGAAGACGCAGGCAACCGCGCTGACGAAAGCTGCACCGCGTTTTTCGGCGGGTACCCCTTCCAAAAGCGAGAGCAGTACCCGGTTGTTCGCCTCGTCGTTGTGATCTTCGATCCCGGTTTTGATGAACGCGAAACGTGCCGAATAAACGCCGGGCTCGCCGCCGAGCGCTTCAACGGTCAATCCCGAATCGTCGCCTACGCCGATATACCCGGAAGCGGCCGCCGCGCGCGCTTTGATAAGCGCGTTTTCCTCAAAGGTGGCGCCGTTTTCCTCGATCTCCCCGGTGATCCCTACGGAATCCAGCGAGAGGACTTCCACCTCGGGCAACGTTTCCCGAAGCAGCGTTCGCAGTTCAACGATCTTTTTTTGGTTGCGGGAGGCAAGTACGATTTTCATTTCGATTCCTCAATCAAACAATGCTTTGATAAACTCTTTCTGGTCAAATTCCTGCATATCGTCGATCTTTTCGCCAACGCCGATGAATTTGACCGGTATATTCAGCTCCTGCCGAATGGCAAGAACGATGCCGCCCTTGGCGGTGCCGTCCATTTTGTTCAGGATCAGGCCGGTGAGCGCCGCGGCGTTGCGGAATTCCTTTGCCTGCAAAATGGCGTTCTGCCCGGTGGTGGCGTCCAGAACGAGCAGATTTTCCCGCGCAACGCCGGGCAGTTCCCGGTCGATCACACGGTTGATTTTTGCCAGCTCGTTCATCAGGTTGGTTTTGTTATGCAACCTTCCCGCCGTATCAATGATGAGCACGTCGGCGTTCTGATTTTTCGCCGCGTGGCAGGCGTCAAAAACCACGGCGGCGGGGTCGCTGCCCTCGTTCTGCCGCACGAGTTGGACCTTGGCGCGCTCGCACCAAACTTCCAGCTGATCGATCGCCGCCGCGCGAAACGTATCCGCCGCCGCAACGACGACCTTTTTCCCGCTTTTGCGCAGTCGATTGGAAATTTTGCCGATGGCGGTGGTCTTACCCACGCCGTTGACCCCGATGACGAGGATGACCGACGGTTTGGTGGTCAAATTCAGCTCTTCCCCTTCGCCGATCAGCCCTTCCAGAATTTCGCGCAGCGTGTCGGTGATTTGTTCCTTTTCTTTCAGGCGGCCGTCCTTGATGCGATCCCGCAGTTCCTCAATGATCTGCTCGGTGGTGTTTACGCCCACGTCGGCCGAAATCAGCAGTTCTTCCAGCTCTTCCAATAAATCCTCGTCTACGCGAACGAAGTGTTTGAGCAGGTTGTCGATGCCGCCGAAAATGGCGTTTTTCGTTTTCAGAATACCGGCTTTCACGCGCGCCCAAAAGGACTTTTTTTCCTCTTTGCTCTCTTCGGGAGCGGCAGAGGATTCCTTTGCGGGCAGCTCCGCTTCCGGCGCCGTGGGCTCCGCGGGTTCGGCTACGGGAGCGGCCGGTTCAGCAACGATTTCCTCCGTCGTTCCGGGCGCCGGCGCTTGCTCGGACTGCTCGGCGGCGGTTTTTTTCTTTTTTCCAAACAGGTTAGCCAAAAATGCCATCCCAATCTTCTCCATCCTTCTTTGAAATATCGTTGATATTCAGCATAAGCACTTTGGAAATGCCGTGCTCCGGCATGGTAACGCCGTAAAGGCGATCGGCCGCCGCCATGGTGCCGCGGCGGTGGGTGATCATGATAAACTGCGTGCCGTGTGAATACCGTTTGATGTACTGCGCGAGACGCTCGACGTTGACTTCATCCAGCGCCGCCTCGATCTCGTCAAGAATGCAGAATGGCGTTGGGTTGACCTGCAAAATGGCGAAGAAGAGCGCAACGCCCACAAACGCCTGTTCGCCGCCCGAAAGCTGCATCAGGTTTTTGATGATCTTGCCGGGAGGCGCCGCCTTGATCTCGATTCCGCTTTCCAGCACGTTTTCGGGGTCGGTGAGCGAAAGTTCGGCCGAACCGCCGCCGAAAAGCTCGGCAAAAACGCGGCCGAAGTTTTCGTTGATTTGATTAAAGGAATCCACAAACGCGGTACGCATTTCGGTTTCCAGCTGTTTGATAATTTCCAAAAGATCTTTTTTGGATTGCTCCAAATCGGTGATCTGGGCGTTCATGGCGTCGTACCGCGCGCGCACCTCGGCATACTTGTTAACGGCGTCCAGATCCACATGGCCGATTGACCGCAGCTTGTTTTTGCATTCGGTCTGCAAAGCAAGCATTTGCGGGCGGGTCTCCTTGGTCAGCGGCGGGTAGCCGAGCGCAACGGCGTCGGCACGCGTCATTTCATATTCAT
>JBGUNW010000254.1:0-1899 GCA_045117555.1 Eubacteriales bacterium | reverse complement strand
AAACGGAACTGTTTTTCATAATTGTTCCAATTTGATATGCAAAAAACGGGATCGCCGCGCGCGGCGACCCCGGAAGGGAATTATGCTTGCGTCAGCCGGAAGGCTTCGCGAATTTCTTCGGGCGAGTACCCGTAGCGGGCAAGCGATGCGTAAAGCTTTTTGCGCTCGGCCGCTTCTTCGGGCAGTGTGCCGCAGTGTTTGCGGATCAGCGCAGCGCAGTTTTCGGCAAAATCCGCTTGTTCCAGCAGGACGGGCAGGGAAGAAAGCGCCTCTTTGGAGAACCCTTTGGACCAAAGATGCGATTGGATCCGCCGCGCGCCCCAAAGCTTGCGCAGGCATTTTTCCACCTCGCGCTCCACCTGGTCGTCCTCGTTGATCAGCCCCGCGTCACGCAGGCGCTCGGCGGCGGCGGTCGCTTCCTCTTTGGAATAGCCGCGGCGCATAATTTTGCGCGTGAGGTGCAAAACCGAGGCCGCGCCGTAGGAAAGCGACGATTGCCCGGAGCGGAGCGCCCCGCAAAGGCGGGCGGCGTTTTCCAGCGCCTCGAACTGCTCCTCGCTGATCGGCCCTTTTTGGGGTTTGAGCGAGTAATATTGCTCGGTCAGAATCACCAGCTTATGAACGTCGCGCGCCGTTCCGTTTTCGATCACGGCGGTAATTTGCATTTCGGAGCCGTCGTTCCGGGCGCGGATCCCGGTAATGGATATGGCAAGCGGCTCGTTTTCGCTGAAATCGGTCAAAATTGTTCTCCCTTATTCGTTCAAACCGAGATCGAATTCGTCGTCATCCTCGTCCACTTCAAATTCTTCCTCGGCAAGTTTTACGTTTTCGCTCTGCTCGCGCACCTTGGCTTCGATCTCTTCAAACAGGGCGGGGTTGGTTTCCAGCAGTTTGCGAACGTTCTCTTTCCCCTGGCCGATGCGCTCGCCGTTGTAGGAGAACCAGGAGCCGCTTTTTTTGATAATGTCCAAAAGAATGGCGTAGTCCATAACCTCGCCGGTGCGGGAAATGCCCTTTCCGTAAAGAATGTCAAATTCCGCGGTGCGGAAGGGGGGAGCCACCTTGTTTTTCACGATCTTACATTTCACGTGGTTGCCGTAAACGTCGTTGCCGTCTTTGAGCTGTTCGGTCTTGCGAACGTCGATGCGTACCGAGGCGAAAAATTTGAGCGCGCGGCCGCCGGGCGTGGTTTCGGGGTTGCCGTACATCACGCCCACTTTTTCGCGGATCTGGTTGATGAATACCACCACACAGTTGCTCTTGGAGATCACGCCCGAGAGTTTGCGCATGGCCTGCGACATCATACGCGCCTGAACGCCCACCATGCTCTGACCCATATCGCCTTCAATCTCCTGGCGGGGAACCAGCGCAGCCACCGAGTCCACGATAATGGCGTCCACCGCGCCGGAGCGGGCAAGCGCCTCGCAAATTTCCAGCGCGTCCTCGCCGCAGTCGGGCTGGGAAACGAGCAGCTCGTCAATGTTCACGCCCAGCGCCTTGGAGTAAACGGGGTCCAGCGCGTGTTCGGCGTCAATGAACGCGGCGGTGCCGCCGGCCTTTTGCACCTCGGCAACGATATGGAGCGCAACGGTGGTTTTACCGGAAGATTCCGGCCCGAAAATTTCAATAATTCTTCCGCGCGGAACGCCGCCAATGCCCAGGGCAAGGTCCAAAGAAAGGGAGCCGGTATGAACGGCTTGCACTTCCATGTGGCGGTTTTCACCCAATTTCATAATGGAACCGGCGCCGAAATCGCGCTCGATTTGCGACATTGCCGTTGCGAGGGCCTTCTTTTTGCCCTCGGCGTCCAGATCGGTGGGAACCGCCGCTTTCATTTTTTTCGTAACAGCCATTTTCAAAATATCCTTTCAATCGGCAAAACTGCCGTTATTTTGTGTT
>JBGUNW010000253.1:0-3776 GCA_045117555.1 Eubacteriales bacterium | reverse complement strand
TTTTGATTTCGCCGTTTTCGAGGCGAGAATTCACGTACTTGCGGAAGTTGACGTCGTCTTTTTCGGGATAGTCGAGGTTCTCGGCGAAGCTGTGCCAGCGAGTTTCGCGGCGTGCCGCGAGGTGTGCTATCACACTCTTGCAAACCGTGAGGCGTTCCTTGAGTTCGTATATGTACATGACATCTTGCAGGTCAGTGGCACTCAAGTTGTCTGTCAACTTTTCAATTATCTCGATTTCTTTTTTCGCCTGGTTCAGTTGGTTTTCGCTGTAGCGGTAGCTGGTCTTGATGCCACCTGCATAGGAATCCATGACGGCCTGCATCGCTTCTTCGAGATTCTCAGTGGTCTGCGGACCTTTTTCGTTCGAAAGAAATTTCTCGATTTCTGCGACGTGATCAGCAATCTCTTCTTCCTTAATGGTTGCTTCGGAAAGCTCAGCAACCTTAAATTGCACGTCAGGTCTCTGAGCTTGCCGAAGGGCCGATAAACTCTCTATATATTCCGCCGCGCTTTTCGCTGCAATCTCACCTTCGGCAAGGGCCCCCGTCACGTACTTTTGCGGGGCTCCTCCGGCCACATCGCCTGCGGCATAAAGGCCTTGAATGGTAGTGGAACGCTTTGTATCGACCCAGTAACCGCTTGCGGTATGGCCACCCACGATGTAGGGTTCCGTCCCTTCGATTTCCACATTCGCCTTCGATGGTGTTTCGTTTTCAAGCCAGCGGATAGTCTGCGACGGCGCCATATTCAGGTACGCCTTCAAAAGAGATTCTTCTTGAGCGGGCGTAATCCCGACAGTGCGCAAATAGCATGGTCCTCGACCTTCCAGATTCTCGACCACCGTGCCGTAAACGCGTTCCGATGTAGAAATTCCATACTTGATTTCATAAACATCGCCGAGCGCGTTCACCTGCTTGGCACCAACGCCTTGCGCGAGCGTACCTGTAGGCGCAATCGTATCTTTGCAACGAAGGGCGATAAAACGCATTTCAAAAGTCGTCATTTCGGCGCCGTGGCGGATTCCCATGGCATAGCCTGCGCCCGTATTGAACGGTGGATACCACATCTTGTGCCGAGAAAAACCGGGGTTGTTCGGGCGGTAAAGCCCAGCGGCACCGCCTGTTGCGATAATCACCGCGCGCGCCTCGATGGCGTAGAAAGTATCGTTCTCAATTCCGAAACCGAATGCCCCGTCTATCTTATTATTGTGAACGGAGAAATCAAAAATGTTCACGTGGTTCAGCACTTGAATGTTCCGCGCCTTTGCAACAGCCGCGGCCAAAATCGGCTTGATGTTTTCGCCGTTGATCTTGATGTTACGATTTCCGCGTGTCACATATTTGCCGTTTTTGTCTTTCAGGATGACAAGTCCTAGCTTTTCCAAATGCGCCGTGACTTCGTTGAATTTTTCGGAGATCGTGTACAGCAAGTCTTCGCGAACGATTCCGTCGGCGTCCTTCTTCGCATATTCCACGTAATCCTTGGGCGTACGGCCTTCGGTAATGTAAGCGTTCAAGGCATTCACGCCTGCGGCCAGACAACCGCTGCGCTTGATATTCGCCTTTTCAACGATAAGTATCTTTAGACCCATCGCTTCCTGAGATGCGTTTTGTGCGGCAGTGATGGCGGCATAGCAGCCCGCCGTACCGCCACCAATAATCAACAAGTCTGTTTTAAGCCGTTCTATTTTCATTTGCCGTTATAAGCGTCTTTGATTTTTTGCGCAAAGACTTCGTGGCCAATGCGGTCAATGGTGTACTTGAATCGTTCGCTGGGCTTTGCATTTGCCGCAAAGAACTGAATCGCAGCATCGCAGACATCAAGCAGTTTTTGCTTATCGTCAATAAAGGGGATAATCGTTTCGCCCTTATTGATGTTGTTGCCGAAAAGGCCGCCGAAAGAAACGATGTAGCCGTGGGTATGTTCCCAAGCGTCGGTGGGGCATGCCTTGTAGCAACGCCCGCAAAAATTGCACTGCGAGTCATCGAAAATCACTTTCTTATTTTCAAATTTGATAGCACCCTTGCGGCAACTTTTGGCACAGAGTCCACAACCAATGCACTTATCTTCGATCCAGTTGACCTTGATACCGCCCTTGATACCGACATCATTTTCTTCGGCCTTGAGGCAGTTGTTCTGACAACCGGTCACACCAAACTTAAACTTGTGCGGGAGTTCTCGGGCAAAGTAACGATCGTCCAGTTCCTTGGCGATGGCATAAGTGTCAATGCATCCGCTCGGGCAAACGGCTTCACCTTGGCATGCCGTGATAGTACGCACGCGAGGGCCGCAAACTCCAGGTTCCACGCCACCTTCGGCAAGGGCAGCCTTCACGTCGTCTACATTCTCCAATTTGATAAATGGTATTTCGACGCTCTGCCTGGAAGTCAAATGAGCGTAGCCTTCGCCGTATTTTTCGGCGACTTCAGCGATCTTTGACAATTGCGTTGCCGTGAGGTTTCCGCCCACGACGCGCACGCGCAGCGAGAAGTTGTTCTTCTGCTTTTGGCGCATCCAACCGCCCTTTTTAAGAGTTGCATAATCTGTTGCCATATTTTGTGTCTCCGTTTTTTGTTACACCCGCACAGTTCGGCGAAACACACCAACTAGGGCGGGCATCTCCATTCAAATACTTTTGACAGCCTGTTCAAAGTCTTCTTTGAGATCTTCGATATCTTCTATTCCGACACTTACGCGGACAGTGCCTTCGAATACACCGGCGTTTTCCTTCTGTTCCTTGGAACCGTGCGTAAAGATGGTGCTATCCGGGTGAATCACCAGCGTGCGCAAGTCGCCAATGTTCGTTGCGATGGTGGCGTATTTCAAATTGTTAATCAACTTGAACGCTCTTTCCTTGCTGCCCGCGTCAATCGTAAGGATGGCTCCGCCCTTGCCTCCGAGCTGACTTTGCACCAAGCTATAATAGGGGTTGCTTTTGAGAGCAGGATAGTTGACAGAAATACCTTCAAAGCCTTGCAAAAATTCAGCCAGCTGCAAGGCGTTGGAACACAGACGTTCCATACGGAGCCCGAGCGTTTCGAGTCCAAGCGCATTCAAAAAAGAAGTGTTCGGAGCTACGCAGCAGCCCACGTTACGCCAAATGCCGTTGCGGAGTTTGGCGAGGTAGGCGAACTTGCTAAAGCGCTTGTATTCTTCGAGGCCTTTAAAACGGGAATAATCCCAGCTAAATTTGCCGCTATCGACAATAATGCCGCTAATGGCGCTACCATTACCGTTGATATACTTAGAAGAAGAATGTACAACGATGTCTGCGCCCAAATCAAAGGGACGAACAAGGTACGGAGTTGCCGTGGTACTGTCAACAATAAACGGAACGCCATGTTGGTGAGCTACATCCGCAACGCTCTGCAAATCGACAACGTTCAGTTTCGGATTTCCAATGAGTTCGGTGAAAACAGCTTTGGTCTTTTCGTTCAGCTGGGCGTTCACCGTTTCGGCGGTGACTTCAGTCACAAAACGCGTCTTGATTCCAAACGCTTCCAAATCATGGAACAAGTCGATGGTGCCGCCAAAAAGACCAGCACTTGCAATGACTTCGTCGCCAGATTGCAAAATATTCAAGAGCGAAATCGTCACTGCAGCCATGCCCGACGAACACGCCACCGCACCGATCCCTTTTTCAAGGGATGCGATACGGCGTTCAAAAGAATCGGTTGTAGGGTTCCCGATGCGTGTATATGCAAAACCCGGAGCCTTATTGTTGAAAACAGCTTCGAGTTTTTCTGCAGAATCATAAGCGAATGCGCTTACCTGAT
>JBGUNW010000252.1:0-1720 GCA_045117555.1 Eubacteriales bacterium | reverse complement strand
TCTTTACCATCGACAACCCCAGGGAAACGCCCGAGTTTAAACTGCCGTGGATCGTGCTTGTGCTGGGTTTACCCCTTTTCGGCGCGTTGCTTTATCTTTTCTTTGCCCATCGGAAGATGAAAAAAAAGGAACACCGCTCGCTTACCAACACCAAGGAAAAAGCCGCGCCTTACGTGGCCCTTTCGGATGAAGAACGGGAAGCGCAAAAGGCCTTTTTGGGCGATTTTTCCGGCGTTGGCACCTATCTTTCACAAACGGCGCATCTGAACGGCCGGCTGGATAACAACGTGAAATACTATCCCGTTGGCGAGCTTTGGTGGAAGGACCTTTTGGAAGAACTCCAAAAAGCCGAAAAGTTTATTTTTATGGAGTATTTCATCATTGACCCGGGCGTGATGTGGACGAGCGTGCATAAAATTTTGAAAGAAAAAGCCGCCGCCGGCGTGGAGGTTCGCCTGCTGTACGACGATATTGGCTGTATTTCCATGCTGCGCTCCGGCTACTGCCGCAAACTGCGCAGAAAAGAGGGCATTAAGGCCTATAAATTCAGCCCTTTCCGCCCGGTCATGTCGGGCGTGTTCAACAACCGCGACCACCGCAAAATCACGGTGATCGACGGCAAGGTCGGTTTTACCGGCGGCCTGAACTTGGGCGACGAATACGTCAACGAAAATCACCGCCTGGGGCATTGGAAGGATACCGCCATTCGCATTGAGGGGTCGGCCGTAAACAACCTGACAACTCTGTTTTTGCAGTCCTACGATATCATGTCAAAAAAGCAGACCGATTTTGAAAAGTACTATATCACCGACCACAAGCAGTTCCCCGGCGGCGGGTATATCCATGTGTTCGGCGACGGCCCCAAACCCTATTATTCCGAGCAGATCGGCGAGGAGAACTATATCAATATGCTGGGCGCGGCCAAACGGTATGCCTATATCACAACGCCATACCTCATCATTGATCACAATCTCACCATGGCCATTCGCGCGGCGGCGCAGCGGGGCGTGGACGTTCGCATTGTCACCCCGCACATTCCCGATAAAAAAACGGTGTTCGGCATTACGCGCTCCAACTATCGGTTTTTAATGGAAGCCGGCGTTCGCGTTTTTGAGTATACTCCCGGATTCGTCCATGCAAAAATGCTCCTTTCGGATGACGAAGCGGCATTCATCGGAACGATCAATTTTGATTACCGCAGTTTGACGCACCACTACGAATGCGGCGCCCTCCTTTACAAAACGCCCTGCATTGCCGATATGAAAAAGGATTTTGAAGGTATTTTCGAGGTTTCGCAGGAAATTGACAAAGAGAAATTCAAACTTGGTTGGTTTACCCGCTTGAAAAACTCGGTTTTGCAGTTGTTTGCTCCGCTGTTTTAAAAATCCGAAAAACTGTTTTCGCATTCCCTTTAAGGGCGGCTTGCCGCCCTTTTTTTATTATTTGTAATGCATCAATTGTGGAAATGAACAGAATTTTATCTTGCCATGCTAAAATTTTTTTGCATATTTGCTTTTTTCTATTTACAAATCAATAGAAATATGTTATACTTTTAATAGATATATCCGCTTTGTCTTTCAAGCGGAAAATAGAAATGCAGAAAGGAATTACACAATGAAAAGAAGAATCCTTTGCTTTGTTCTGACGATGGCAATGGTGCTCTCCGTGCTGGTGATCGTTCCCGCCGTAACTGCTTCGGCGGCAACAAACACCTTCAATG
>JBGUNW010000251.1:0-1999 GCA_045117555.1 Eubacteriales bacterium | reverse complement strand
ATGCCGCGGCCCTGGTCGCGGTTTCCTTTTCCATGTCGGCGGCCGCGCCGCGAGCGGTTTCCGCCTTGTTTCTTTTCCCCTTGGAATACCTGTTGGGGAGCGGTTTTCGGCTGCTCGGGAGATTTACGCTCTTGGTTTGTAACGCCCTGTGCCTGCGGCTTCTTTTCACCGCCGTGGTGCCTTCCGCCACGGTGACGGCGGCGGTTCCGGCTTGAATTTCCACCTTGTCCCTGAACGGGGGCGGCAATATTCTTTTTATCGTTTTCTTCACTCATAGGTAGAAAAATCCTTTCTTTGGATTTTAAGCCCCGGCAAACTTCGTGCCGGGAAAAGGTCAGGGCAAAAGCCCGGTGCGCATTGCAAAGCGCGTCAGCGCAAGGCGCACGTTTGCGTTGCGGTAAAGCGAGTCCATTGCGGCGGAAATTTCGCGCGCGGCGCGCATCAGTTCGGGCGTCGTAAAGCGGTAAGCAAGCGCGGCGGCGTTTTCACGGTCGTAGAAAAAGCAGAGCGGCGCGTTTTCCGATTGCTTTAAAAGCGAAAGATCACGAACGCATAAAAGCATGGTGGAAAACCGGGCGATCACTGCCTCACGGGTCGATTCCATCGCGTTCAGAAAGGGAATTACCAGGGAGGGATTCGCGTGACTTGCGGCAAGTTCGCAAAAGGTGCGCGCCAACCGGCGATCTTCCAGCGCGGATTGACGGAATTTCGGTTCCAGCATTTTTTTCGCAAGCCCCATACTTCCGTCCGCAGCGGCGATCAGCTCGCCGAAATCAACCGGGGATTTTGCCTGCAAGGCGCGCGCTTCCGGCTCGGTTTCCAAAAGGCGGGCTTGCAGGATTTCCTTCGAAAGGCGGCAGAGCCGGAGCGTGGGCGCACGACTGCGTACCGTTTCCAAAAGCGGGATCGATCCATCTGTCAGCAGGAGAAACCGCAGGTAGACCGGCGGTTCTTCCAAAATCAGAAGAAGCGCGTTTTGCGCTTGCGGGGTCATGGTTTGCGCGTCTTCAAAAACGTAAATTTTGTCGTCCAGCTCGTTGGGAGCCATGAAAGCCGAGGCCCGCATTTTGCGAACGGTTTCAACGCCGAGGGTGGCTTTATCCTCCCGTCCGACCGGGATCACGTCGGGCGAGTTGCCCGAAAGAATTTTGCGGCAGGAAGGGCATTGCAGGCAGGGGAGAGGTACGCCGTCCTCGTTTTTGCGTTCGCAGGCAAGCGCCGCGGCAATTTGCAAGGCAAGCGTATGCTTTCCCGTTCCGGCGGGGCCTTCCAGAATGTAAGCGTGGCCGAGCCGGTCCGAAAGGATCTCCTCGCCAAGCTGTGCAAGCAGGGGCTCGTTGCCGATAAGGGTTGGGAAAAAAGATTTCATCAAGCCGCCTCCTTTGCCGATTCCGGGGCAAAAAGTGCAATCGGAATCCCGCCGCGTTGCAGGATCGGAATTTTCGCATTGCCCATTCCATAATATTATAACATATACTGTCTTATTTGTCAAGAACGGCCGCACGCCATTTTTATGAAAAAATGAAAATTGGTATTGCAATTTTATCGGAAAGATTGTATAATAAAGGGCAAGGCCTTACCATTTTTGCAATTTTACTCATTTTCAAGACCAAAAAAGGAGAAAAAGAATGTTCCGCATCCTGAAAAAGCAACCGCTGAATCCAACGGTAACGCTGATGAAGATTGATGCGCCCGCCGTTGCCAAAAAGGCAAATCCCGGGCAGTTTATTATTTTGAGGACCGATGCGGTAGGCGAGCGCATTCCGCTCACCATTGCCGATTACGATAGCAACGAGGGGAGCGTTACCATTATCTTTCAGGTCGTGGGCGCAACTACCGAAAAACTGAACCACATGAACGAGGGCGACTGCCTGCACGATTTCGTAGGCCCGCTCGGAAAAGCAACCGACACCGCCGGCAAAAAGAAGGTTGCGGTGGTGGGCGGCGGCGTGGGATGCGCCATTGCCTATCCGGTTGCCAAAAAATTTCATGAGCTCGG
>JBGUNW010000250.1:0-24528 GCA_045117555.1 Eubacteriales bacterium | reverse complement strand
GCAAGAAAGTCCTCCCCTCTCCGCACCTCTTCCTTTTCAAAGAACAAATAAAAAAGAGGAATGCTCCAAAAAGCGTTCTTCTTTTTTTCATTTTACCAATTATCTCCCCAATCGGAGGAGCCGGAAGAATCGTTTTTCTTCGCGGTGCCGTCCATTTGCGCGCCGGTGGTATAGCCGCCGTTTCCTTTCGGGGGCTCGCCGGAATGATTTTTCCGTGCTTTCACCCCGCGAACGACTGCAAAAATGATCGCGCCCGCAATAAACAGCAAAAACAGCGAAAATACGATCAACGGCATGGGCGAAACGTATCCGAATACTTCCGCCGCCTCTTCCACCAAAAGTACCATTTCAATTCCGGTCGCGCCGGTAAATTCGGCAAGCGACTGGTTTACCATGTCCTTGTCGAGTTCCAAACCGCTTTTGTTGAGCAAATAGGAATCGCCCTCTACGTGAACGGTATCTCTGCACGACGCTCTGAAAGGATTGCCGTAATAGGAAATCGTCGATGCCATTTCATCCACCACCGAGGAAAGATTCCGCGAAAGGGTGGTTTCGTAGTCAACGGAACTGATATAGTTGTGCATTGCGCGTTCCAGCTCGGAACGGCTGCCCCGGAAGCTGTTGTAAACGGTGTTTGTGAGATCGTCGCCGATCATGGCAATAAAATCATAATCGATATGGTTTGCATACGGGAAAAAGACGAGCAGAATTTTATCCTCGTAGGCGGATTCTTGCCTGAACGCTTTTTCGTATTGCTCCAACGCATACTGCTCGGCGGTCTCCTCGGAGTAGTCCACCCTTTTTTCGCGCACCACATTCACCGTGCCAAGCAGCAGCACGCCGATCAAGGCAAAAATGACGACCAAGGAAATGATTGGCACCACAAAAACGCCGAAACCGTGTCGGTAATAATAGTGCGGCGCAAAGAACCAAAAGGTGTTCAAATGGAAATTGCTCCCGCCGCGGGAACCATGGGAGCCGCCGCTGTGAAAACTTCCGCCGCCGCCAAAGCCGCCGTGTCCGCCGCCTCCTGATGTTGGCATAATTCAAATCCTCGCTTTCGTTAGTTTTTTGTTACGAACACCGCCGACTCGATGGTGACGGGGTAAACCGGAGAAGTAGCAACGGAATCAATACTGCCAACCTTGCTTGCCAGTTCGATTTTTGTAATCTCGTCTACCGTTTCCATACCGCTGACTACATAGCCGAAAGCCGCATAGCTGCCGTCCAAAGATGCCGCTGCCGCGTCGCTGTGTACGATAAAGAACTGGCTGGATGCGCTGTCATAAGAATAGGAGCCGCGCGCCATAGAGATCACACCGCGTTTGTGAGAAAGGTTGTTTTCCACACCGTTTGCGGAAAACTCTCCTTTGATGCGCGTGCCCGAATCTCCCGTTCCATCCCCGTTCGGGTCGCCGCCCTGAATCATAAATCCGGGGTAAACGCGGTGGAAGGTCAAGCCGTTATAAAAACCGCTCCCAACAAGATTTTTGAAGTTTGCAACCGTAATGGGCGCAACGTCGGGCGCAAGCTGAACATAGATATGCCCCCGAATCTTTTGATTTTCTTTGTTGGTGTAGGTCACAGTCAGGTGAACCAGGTCGGTTTGCTCCTCGCTGGTAACATAGGAGGTGTCCATATATTTTTCAACGGCCGGTTCGTTGCTCTGATTTTTCGGTCGCGTTGCAAAAATAAGGCCTACAACAATCAGAATGACCGCCAGCACGCCGCCGACAATCCCCCAAACGATTCTGTTTTGCCGACGTTCTTTTTCCCTTTTTTCTCTTTCAATTTGCTCGCGCCGCTCTTTTGCCTGCTGCGCGTATCCTTTTTTGGATTGCTGTCCCATGGTATTCCCCCTTCTGTTATTCTGTGCCTATTGTAGCAAAAAAAGAAGGATTTGTCAAGTTTTTCGGGCCATTCGGAAGATATTTTCGCGCTTTCGGAAATAGAATGGAAGAGGATTTGCAAAACCGGGCAAAAAGGAGAACGAACAATGACGAAAAAGATTGATTTTTCCCGCTGGGCGGCAATTCTGATTTGCCTTTGCGCCGGGCTTTTTTTGCTTCGCTTTTTTGCACTGCCGCTTCTTGGTGTCATACTCCCCTTTTTGCTTTCTGCCGCGCTGGTATCGCTCCTTTCCCCGCTCGCCGGAAAAATGTCAACCCTTTTGCGCTGGAAAAAGCCGGTTTGCTCGGTCCTGCTTTTTTTCCTGTTTCTGACCTTTTCACTTCTGCTTGGAGGGTTTGCGCTCTCGGCGCTGATCCGCGAAGGGCAGGCGCTCCTTTCTGGCTGGATCACCGACCTCGGTTCGCCTTCCTCACTCCTTTCGGACGCGATTGACGCTTTGCGTCTGCCCGAAGGGAGCGAGGCATTCCGCGCGCAGCTTAAAACCATGCTCGTTGATTTTGCCGGGCAACTGGTGGGCGAGCTTGCGGCGGCACTGCCCAAATTTGCCGCAAAAATTGCTTCGGGCATTCCCTCGGCAATTCTGTTCTTTGTTGCCACGGTGTTTTCGGGCGTTTATTTTTCGGCAAACGGAGAATGGATTTGGAACCAGCTGTCAAAATTTTTTCCGCAAACCCGGCAGTCGGCTTTGCAAGCGCGGCGAAAACAGGCAAAAACGATGTTACAAAAGTATTTTCGCGCATACCTGGTGCTGTTTTTGTTGACGTTTGCAATTCTGCTTTGCGGATTTTTGCTTCTCGGCTCGCAGTATGCCTTTCTCGCGGCGCTGGCGGTCGCTTTTGTAGATTTGCTCCCCTTCTTTGGCGTTGGCACGGTGCTGATTCCGTGGGCAATACTGGAACTACTCTGCCGAAATTGGTTTTTGGGGTTTGGGCTTTTGGTTTTATGCCTTGCGGCAACGGTGGCGCGGCAAATTGCCGAGCCGCACCTGATTGGCAAAACGCTGGGCGTTCACCCGCTCCTCTCGCTTGCGGCGGCTTACGCAGGTTGGAAACTGGCCGGCATTGCCGGGCTTTTTGCCGGGCCCCTCCTTTTGCCCGTTTTGCGTTGGGGAGTTTCCTCTTTCCGGGCGCGGGAATAAAAAAAGAAAAAAGGGCAATGCCCTTTTTCTTTTTTATTTTTTTGGAGGAACGGCAAAGCGGAGCGCGCCGGGAAGCACGCGAACGGTAAATTTGTTGCGGTAAACAAGCTCTCCGTCCATGGAAAATGCAAATCCATCGGGGCCTTCCACCTCGATCTCCCTGCCGCGGCGGTAAACCAGTACTTTATCGAATTTCGGGTTATCCAGGTGCGTTCCCTCGGTATAGTACTTGACGAGCGAAACGAATTTCAGGCGCGAAACGGGATGCACAAGGCAAACTTCCAAAAGCCCGTCGTTATCCAGCGAGCGCGGCGCGCAGCGATAGGAGCCGCCCACATACTGCCCGTTTGCAATGGTACAAAGCAGGATGGTTCCCGCGGGGTTCAGCAATTCGCCGTCCACCGTGACGCGGCATTTGTTCTTCATTCCTTTGAGCAATCCGACGATCACGCCGGTGCGGTAGGCGTTGCTGCCGCCGATAATCGCCTTGCGGCGCACACGCTCCACCGTTTCGGCAACGCGGGAGTCAAAGCCGAAATGCACGGCGTTGATCGCATAGCGGTCGCCCACCTGAATGACATCGATTTTTTCTTCCACGGCGTTTGCCTGCGCCGAGAGGTCTAAAAACCGATCCGCACCGCCGTAGTATTTTACAAAATCGTTGCCCGAGCCGCAGGGGTAGCACCCAACCGAGGCGTTGGCAAACCCGACCGCGCCGCTGACGACCTCGTTCAAGGTCCCGTCGCCGCCGCAGGCGTAAAAGCGAAACTCTTCCTCGGGGTGCTCTTCGCAAAGCGCGCGGATATAAGAGGTTGCATCGCCCGGTCCCTGCGTGCGGTAAACTTCGTAGTCAAGGGAAAAATTCCCTTCGGCAAGACGGGCGCAGAGCTTGTCAAACGCGTTTTCCTTGCCCGCCGCGGGATTGATGACGAAAATATGTTTCATTGATCCGTTCCTTTTTTCCAATATATTGAATAGGCGGAGAACGCCGAAGGAATTGCATAGTTCCCGCGCAGATCGTCGTCCCGCACGAAAAAGAAGCCGGAAGCGGGATGGTAGCCGTCAAATTCGGGGGCGATTTTCACCGCGTAGGCGATCATGTGCCATTCGATATGCGTAAAAACGTGTTTGGAATCTTCCAAACGGGTCATGCGCAAGGGCTCAAACCCCATTTGGCGGATGATTCCGGGTAGCTCTTCGGGCAAGAGGTGCCCGGGTAGGTTGGGGTATTCGTAAAGCCCGGCAAGCAGACCTTTTTCGGGGCGTTTATGGAGCGCGGTGCGGTCTCCGTCGCGGATGAGAAGCACCGTTTTTTCTTCGATCCGGCGGGGCTTTTTCGCCGAACGGACGGGCAGTTCGCTTGTCAGATTTTTCTCGTTCGCCGCGCACCACGGGGCGAGCGGACAGAGCGCGCATTTCGGCTCGCCGTTCGGCACGCAAACGCAGGCGCCAAGCTCGATCATGGCTTGCGTGAACGCTCCGGCGCGTTCGGGAACAACGGCACGCAGAGCGGCGCGAAAAGCGTTCTTCGTTTCCTGCAAGGTAATATCGGCATAGGAGCCGCTCACGCGGGCAAGCACGCGCAAAACATTGCCGTCCACGGCCGGAGCGCGGATGCCGAACGCAATAGAAGCGATGGCGCCGGCGGTATAATCGCCGATGCCGGGCAGTTTGCGGAGCTTTTCCTCGTCGGCGGGCATTTTGCCGCCGTACTCGGCTACAATCACGCGCGCCGCCTTTTGCAGGTTCCGCGCGCGGCTGTAATAGCCCAGCCCCTCCCAAAGTTTCAGCAGTTTTTCCTCGGGGGCTTTTGCAAGGTCGCGCACCGTGGGAAAAGCGTTCAAAAATCGTTCGTAGTAGGGTTTGACCGCCTCTACCCGCGTTTGTTGGAGCATGATTTCCGAAACCCAGATGCGGTAAGGGTCGCTCGTTTTTCTCCATGGCAGGTCGCGCGCGTTGGCGGCATACCAATCCAGCAGAGCGGCAACGGCCTTTGGCGGCAGGACGGGGGCGGTTTTTTCGTTTTTCAATCCTTCGCCCTCCCCCGCTTGTAAAAAATCTTCTCTTATTATACAGGAAAAAGGGGGATTTGTCAAGATGGGAAAGGAACGGTAAAAATTTACTATATGTTACCTATCTTGTTAGGCTTTGCTTTTTGACAAAAAAGCCCCCGAGCCTCACGGCTCGGGGATGTAGGTTGCTTTCCACGCCATTTAAACATTTCGTCACCTGTCTTAAACTAACATTTACATACAGGCTGCAGTTCATGATGCATTTTCATGTCATGTTCCCTATTTTGACTAATTCTTGGCTCGGGAGTTACGGATGTCAAACTTACAAACGCATCCAACCCGTGTTAAACTTTAAGGGTAAGCCCTCGGTCCATGGCGTAAAGAGGTACAGTCATGCCTCATACAGGATTGTTAGTATTCTGCCGCATCATCAAAAAGAGTAGACCGATAGTGTTTTAACACCGTAGCACTTATTATACTACAAAAAGCACATTTGTCAACCTCTTTTTAAAAAAGGATGTTTATTTTTTGATTATCTTTTTTTATTTTTTCTTTCAGCGGCTTTTGACTTGACTTTTCCGCCAAAAAAATCTATAATAGAGGGGAAGCGACAGGAAAGCAGGTGGAAACTATGATTTTTTATTACATTCGTCACGGGGACCCGATTTACAATCCCAACGGCTTGACCCCCTTGGGCGCGCGTCAGGCGGAAGCCCTTGGCAAGCGGCTCGCCGTTCACGGCCTCGACCGCATTTTTGCCTCCTCTTCCGAGCGCGCGATCCAGACCGCAAAGCCCGCCGCCGAGCTTTTGAAAAAGAAAATTGAAATTTTGGATTGGGCGAACGAGGACTACGCCTGGCAGGAATTGACGGTGCGCAACGAGAAAGGCGAGCCCGAAGAATGGTGCTTTGACGACCGCGCATTTGCCCGTTTTATGAATACCGAAGAGGTGCGCGCGCTGGGTGACCAGTGGTACCGCCACCCCGAACTTGCCCGCTTTGAGGCCGGCTACCGCCGCATTGCCAAGGCCGCCGACGCGCTCCTGGAATCGCTCGGCTACCGCCACGACCTGAAAACGCACACCTACGAGCAAATCCGCCCAAACAACGACCGCGTGGCCCTCTTTGCCCACGGCGGAACCGGCAAAACCTTCCTTTCGCACATTCTGGATATGCCCTTCCCCGCCTTTACCACGCATTTTGACATCTCCCACTCGACCATGACCGTGATCAACTTCGGCGAGCCGCACAAGGACAACGACCCGATCGTGCCGGGCGTTTTGCAGTTTTCGGGCGACTCCCACCTTTACAAAGATGGTTTACCGACGAAATTCTGCAACCGGTTTTATATTTGAAAAAATCGGGCAGGTTGCAAATCTGCCCGTTTTTTATGCGGTAAAAATCTTTTGCGAAAAGGGTTGACAAACGATTTTTGGTATGCTATAATAGTCAAGCGTCCGGGCCGGAAGAAAAAACTTAAAAAAAGTTTTGAAAAATCTGTTGACAAACGTTTCCGATTATGCTATAATAGTCAAGCGTTCAAAAATCGGGAGCATAGCTCAGTTGGGAGAGCATCTGCCTTACAAGCAGAGGGTCATAGGTTCGAGCCCTGTTGTTCCCACCAGCAGGCAGTGCCAAGGCGCTGTCCTCAAAAACGGCGGGGCAATCGCTCCACCAAACGGTCCGGTAGCTCAGTTGGTTAGAGCGCTAGCCTGTCACGCTAGAGGTCGTGGGTTCGACCCCCATCCGGATCGCCATTTATAAAAAACCACGCGAAAGCGTTGTTCCATAAAAAGTACAGCCCTTGCTGTATGCCTCTGTAGCTCAGTTGGTAGAGCAGGGGACTGAAAATCCCCGTGTCGTTGGTTCGATTCCGACCGGAGGCACCATTCCGCGGATTTAGCTCATTTGGTAGAGCGCCACCTTGCCAAGGTGGAGGTGGCGGGTTCGAGCCCCGTAATCCGCTCCACTAAAAACGGGCACGAAATTTGCTTTTCGTGCCCGTTTTTGAAAAAATGAATACGGCGCCATAGCCAAGCGGTAAGGCAGAGGTCTGCAAAACCTTCATCCCCGGTCCGATTCCGGGTGGCGCCTCCAAACAAAGGCCCCCATTCAACAGGATGGGGGCCTTTGTTTGGACGTGTTACGCACGCAAATCGACCGGCACCGCGCGCCGCAGGCGCACGGGAACCGGTTCGCATTCGCCGCTCGGAGATCGAAAAGCTCGCTTTTCAGGCGGAGAGCGCGCGAATATTCGCCAAAGGCGAAATACCGGGTGGCAATCGACCTGCCCGCTTTTTGGTCGCCACCCGATTGTGAAGAACCGGCACGGCGCTGTTCCCGATGATCCGGCAAACGGGGATTTGAAAAGAAAAAATGTTCCCGAAAACACGGGCAAGAAATGCTTGACTTTTCAGGTAAATTCTTTTATAATAAGAATGTATTTTTGTTTTTTGAAGGGAAGGATTGTCTTTATGCACGAGGACCACCGAAAGCGGATGCGCGAGCGTTTTTTGCAAAGCGGATTCGACGGCTTTTCCAACCATGAAATTCTGGAATTTCTGCTCTATTACAGCATCCCACGCGGCGATACCAACGAACTTGCGCACCGCATGATGGAGCGTTTCGGCTCGATTCGCAATATTTTAGAGGCCTCGCCCGACGAGCTGACCGAAATGGACGGGATTGGAGAACACTCGGCAATCCTGTTTAAGTTGACCTGTGAAGCTCTGCGCCGGTATGCCGGGGATATGCTTGTGGTTCCGCCCTCCTTCCACACTTTGAGCGCCGTAAGCGAATATCTTTGCCGCAAATTCGTTGGGCTGGGTACCGAGCACGTTTATATGATGTTGCTTTCCAACCGTCTCTCGCTGATCGATTGCTGCAAGATCGCGGAAGGAACGGTCAACAACTCGCTGCTTCCCATTCGAAAAATTACCGAAAAGACCCTTTTTCGAAAGGCCTCGGTCGTGGTGCTGGCGCACAATCACCCAAACGGGTACGCCATGCCTTCCGAAAGTGATATTAACGTTACCCGGCAGGTGATCGAAATTTTGAATCCGATGGGCGTTACGCTTTTGGAACATCTGATCGTTGCCGACGACCGGGTATTCCCCATTCTGCACAACGGCCTTCCCGAAAATAAAATCAACATTTCCAATGAAGTTCTGCACTCCAATCCCTCCATTTTGAAAAAATTTTACGATATCGACCCCAAAACCTGGCGCTTTACTTATTACCGCGATTTGGCAAACAAGGGAGAGTGATTTTTTTCTCTCCCTTGTTTCGATTTTTGATCTTTTTTGAAAAAAACTTTCCTCTTTGTAAAAAAGATTGACATTTCATTCTTCTTGTGATATGATGATAAGGAAAGGTTGCGTTAGTATGAACGCGACCCGGAAAGGAAAGCAATATGAACAACGAACTTTATCAATATTATGTGATCGACCGTGTGCACCGCGGCTTGCGGAGCGATTGGAAAGAGGATCTTGCCGCGGCTTACGCCGCCGAGGGCCTTTCACCCGAAGAGCGCATGGTGCGCCGCTTTGAAACCGCTTGCCAAAAGGAAACCCCGGTTATTCATCCCTTGGAAAAAATCGTGCTGCGCCGCACCATTCGCAAGCTTCCCGACGTTTTGACCGAAGCGGAATGGAAAGAGATCCGCAAGGATCACTACGTGCACGAGCTTGGCTACGTTTCCAACCTTTCGCCCGACTATGAAAAAACGATTGCCGAAGGGCTACTTGCCCGCCGCAAAAGCGCAACGCCTGCGCAAGTGCGCGTGATCGACGCGATCATCGGCCTCTGTGACCGCTATCGTGCCGAGGCAGAGCGCGTGGGGCGGAAAGACCTCGTTGAGGTCTTTGACCGCATTCCCCGCTACGGCGCGCGCAACTTCCGCGAGGCGCTCCAATTCTTCCGCATCCTGCACTTCTCGCTTTGGCTGGAAGGCGATTATCACAACACCGTTGGCCGCTTTGACCAATATATGTATCCCTATTTCAAAAAGGATATGGACGCAGGCGTTTACACCAAGGAAAGCGCTTTGGAACTGGTGGAAGACTTTTTCCTTTCCTTCAACAAAGACAGCGACCTTTACGTTGGCGTTCAGCAGGGCGACAACGGCCAAAGTATGGTGCTGGGCGGCAAATTGGCGGACGGGAGCGAAGGGTTCAACCTGCTCTCCGAGCTTTGCCTGCTTGCCTCTCGCAACTTGAAACTCATTGACCCGAAGATCAATCTGCGCGTTAACAAAAACACGCCGATCGAGCTTTACGATATGGGCACCGAGCTGACCAAAGTCGGTCTCGGCTTCCCGCAGTATTCCAACGACGATGTTGTGATTGAAGGGCTGACGAAGTTGGGCTATGATTACGACGACGCGGTAAACTATGTGGTTGCCGCCTGCTGGGAGTTTATCATTCCGAAAGTCGGCAACGATATTGCCAACATTGGCGCCGTCAACTTCCCCAAACTGGTGGACGACGTTTTGCGCGCTTACCTGCCCACGGGCGGCGATTTTGAAGGATTGCTCAACGCTGTCCGCACGGCGATTCAGGCCGAATGCGAACGGCAAATGGCAACGATCAGGAACGTATGGTTCCTGCCCTCGCCCATGATGGACCTGTTGCGCGACGCGAAAAAGTACAACAACTTCGGTCTGCACGGCTGCGGCATTGCCTCGGCAGCCGACGCTCTGGCAGCTGTGAAAGAATACGTTTTTGACAAAAAGACGGTTACTCCCGCCCGGCTGTTTGCCGCGCTGGACTCCGACTACCAAAACGACCCCGAACTGCTCCACCTTTTGCGCTACGAGGCCCCGAAAATGGGAAAAAACGACGACCGCGCCGACAAGATGGGCACCATGATCCTGGACGCGTTTGCCGACGCTCTGGAAGGAAAAAAGAACGACTTGGGCGGCGTTTGGCGCGCCGGAACGGGCACGGCAATGTTCTATTTGTGGCATGCGCGCGATCTGCGGGCAACGGCCGACGGCCGCCGCGCGGGCGAACCCTTCGGCACCAACTATTCGCCCAACCTGTTTACCGAAATTCCCGGTCCGCTTTCGGACATTGAATCCTTCACCAAGCAAAACCTTGCAAGAACCATGAACGGCGGCCCGTTGACGCTGGAATTTGCCGCCGGTATTTTCAACCGGCCGGACAGCATTCGCAAAGTGGCGCAGCTCATTCAACACTTTGTGGCGCGCGGCGGGCACCAGTTGCAGCTGAACGCTGTCAATCTGGAAGCGATGAAGGATGCGCAGGTGCATCCCGAACGCCACCAACAGCTGGTGGTACGCATTTGGGGGTGGTCGGCTTACTTTGTGGAGCTGGACCGCGATTTCCAGAATCACGTGATGGCCCGGCAGGAATATTCGGTCTGATCGAAAAAACGAAACGGCGTTCGCCCAACCGGGCAAACGCCGTTTTTTTAACCTTCCATTTGCCGCCCCAAAAAGCCGGCGGCGGTCAAAATCAGTTTTGCCTCCACCTCGCGTGGGGTGCGGTCGCGCATATTCCCTTGCGCCGAGGGGTCAAAAACCGAGGCCACGCAGCCAACAAGGTCGCCGCCGCTGATAATGGGCATGGCACAGCTGACCTGCCAGCTCCCGCCCTCGCGCGTAACGGGAATGGGGTTCATTCCCTCCTTCCATTCATAAAAGGATCGCGCTTCGGTCAGTGCTTCCAACTCCTGCGAGAGCTGTTTTTCGGCGTAGTCGCGCTTGGAAACGCCGGCGCAGGCAATAACGGCGTCGCGGTCGCAGATCACGATCGACATTTCGCCCACGCGGTGGAGCGTTTCGGCGTACTGCGCGGCAAAAACCGATAGTTCACCGATGGGGGAATACTTTTTGAAAATCACTTCCCCTTCCCGGTCGGTATAAATTTCAAGCGGGTCGCCTTCGCGGATGCGCATGGTGCGTCGAATTTCCTTGGGGATCACCACACGGCCGAGATCGTCGATCCGACGGACAATTCCGGTTGCTTTCATAATTCTTTCTCCTTGCTTTTTTGAATCAGCAAGGTTATTTTTGCACAACATGGTCGATTTTATCCAACTTTTTTCTTTCTTCTTTTTTCCATTATTTGGCGCGCAAAAGCCGAGGTCCCTTTTGCAAGGGACCTCGGCTTTTTTATTTCATTCAAAGTCGGTTTTTCGTCAGCTTTGCGGCGATTGCCCGAACGCCTTTGGCCGCCCCGATTACAATGCAGGCAAGCGGAATGTGCGTTGCCAACATTAAAAGGGTGTACAAAAAGCGCAGCCCTTTGGAAATGAGCCATGCGGCTATATCCTCGTAAAGCGGAACGCCGCTGCCGGTATGCAGGAGCATATAGTCGGCGTCCCAGCGGTAGTTTGCCGGAATGGCAAACGCCGAAAGGATCAGGATGGGAATCATCGTCCAAAGGCAATCCTTCCATTGCAGCTCGTAATACCCGGTGATCAAAATGATCATTCCCGTTACGAACATGGTGCTGTGAAACAGGAAGGAGTACAAGCCGCCAAAGGAAAACAGCGGATAATAATTAAGGCCGTTGCAGTAGATTACACCGATTGCACCGTACAAAAGGCCGATGGTGGTGATAAACGAAAGGGCGATTTTTTGCACTCTGCCCCGCGTCCACGCCGCAATCAGCAGCATGTAAATGAAAAGTGAACAGGTGTAAAGCGGCAGAATACCGCCATAGTTAAATCCCTGCCCGGTGGTAATATCAAAATAACTTTCCCACGAAATTTTAGTAACTTCCCAAACCGCCATGGCAATCGAGAGCACGCGCAGGAAAGCGGTGATCTTTCCGCGTTGTACCCTCCGCAGCAGAATGGGAAGAAAGATGGCCACAAGATAGATCAGCACGATCAGAACAATATGCGCCGGAGTAAACATTCCTGTTTTATAAACGTCAGGAATATGGTATTTATAATCAAAAAAACCGTAACCCATTTTAAACTTTCCTTAAATCATTCATTACGTTTTGCGGAAACGGCACTCCTTTTTGCCAATCCGAAACCTATTTTACCACAAACCGAGCGATTTTGCAACCCCTTTCCGAAAGGTTACCGTTGGCAAACCCAAAAGAAGAGATTACCCCAAAAGAACATCCAAAATCATCATTACCAAAAACCCTGCGGCAAAGCTGACCGCGCCGATTTTTTGCCGTACGCCGTCCTTTGTTTCGGGAATCAGCTCTTCCACCACCACGTAAAACATGGCGCCGGCCGCAAAGCTTAAAAAATACGGCATAGCGGGCGCCAGCCAAACTGAGGCCGCCAACATGATCCCCGCACCCACAAGCTCCACCGCGCCCGAAAGAATGCCCAAAAGGAGCGCTTTGCCTTTGGATTCCCCCGCGCTTGCAAGCGGCATGGAAACGATTGCCCCTTCGGGAAAATTCTGCACGGCAATGCCAACCGAAAGCGCCATTGCCGCCGACGCCATGGCAGCGTTTTTCTCCACCAATACCGCCGCAAAGGCAATGCCCACCGCCATGCCCTCGGGAATGTTGTGGAGTGTTACGGCAAGCACCATCATGCGCACTTTGCGAATACCGCTTTCGGAATCGCGCCCGGCTGTGAGTTCCTCCGGCTGGGGAATAACGTAGTCCAAAACCAAAAGAAACAGAAAACCGATCGAATACCCTACCGCCGCCGGCAGAAAGGAAAGCCGACCCATGCCCGCCGATTCCTCGATTGCCGGAATCAGCAAACTCCAAATGGACGCCGCCACCATAACGCCCGCGGCAAAACCCGCCATGCTCCTTTGCAGGCGTTGGTCAAGCTCGCCTTTCAGAAGCAGGACGCAACAAGCCCCCAACGCCGTTCCGATAAACGGGATAAATACCCCCAAAACAATTTGCAAAACCATTTTTTCAAACCCCTCGCACCGTTCTGTTTTTGCCGCGTTTTTCGCGGCACCTGCTAACAGTATATCGGCTTTCGGCAAGGTTCGACACATAGAAAAAGGAGAATTTCCAAGCGAAAATTCTCCTTCTTTTTTTATTGATTTCCGGTAACGGCAAATAAACTACGCAAACGGATTTTGACAGCGCCCAGGTTTGTAATCTCGTCAATTTTGATTTGTGTGTAGAGTTTGCCGCGACATTCCAGAATGGCGCGCACTTCGTCGGTGGTAACGGCGTCTACGCCGCAACCGAAGGAAACGAGCTGAACAAGGTTCAGGTTCGGGTCGTTCGCGTCCGCAACGTATCTTGCCGCCGCGTAAAGGCGGGAATGGTAGGTCCATTGATTGAGCACCGTGGTTTGGAAGGGCTGTACCTTGTGCGCCACCGCGTCCTCGGTTACCACCACAGCGCCGAGATCGCAAAGCAGGCGGTCGATCCCATGGTTGATTTCCGGGTCGATATGGTAAGGTCTGCCCGAAAGGACGATGACCGGCATTCCTTTCTGTTTGGCAACGATTAAAAACTCCTCGCCCTTTTGCCTTACCGATTCCATATATTCATCGTAGGCGGCATAGGCGTTTTTGGCGGCTTTTTTGGCCGCGGCAAGCGGAACTGCAATTCCCTTTTCGCTCATCACCCGCACGAAATGCTTGGCAAAGGTGCGGCGGTCGGCAAGACTCAAAAAGCCGTTGATGTAGGTCACGTTCTTCGGGATTGCAACGTTTGCGCCGATGACGGTTGGATAGTAGGCCACCACCGGGCAGTTATAATGGTTGGTGCCGTATCCTTCCTCCACGTTATAGCTCATGCAGGGATAGAACAGCAAATCAATCTTCTTTTCCAGCAGGTCTTCAAAATGCCCGTGCGCCAGTTTGGCTGGGTAGCAGGCGGTGTCCGATGGGATGGTATGCTGCCCCTTGACGTAGAGCGCGTGGTTGGACTCGCCCGAAACGATAACGTTATAGCCGAGCGAATCAAACAGCGTCCACCAGAAGGGCAAAAGCTCGTAAAAATTGAGCACCATGGGCAGGCCTACCGTTTTTCCTTCCGGGTGGCGGATTTCGTTTTTACGATATGTAGAAAGCAGATCATACTTGTATTCGTATAAATTGAACCGCTCGCGGCTCTTTTCGGCTTGCACCGGCTTTTCGCAACGGTTTCCGGCAATATACCGCTTGCCGTTGGAAAATTTGTTTACCGTCAGGCGGCAATGATTCTGACAGCCGTTGCAGGTCAGGGCGCTGACCTCGTGTGTAAAGTTTTTCAGTCCTTCCGCGTCGATCAGCCGATTTTCGCCCTTGTCGTGCTCCATGGCGTAAAGCGCGGCGCCGTAAGCACCCATTAGCCCCGCCACGGCGGGGCGAAGCACCTCTTTGCCGATCTCCTGCTCGAAAGCGCGCAAAACCGCGTCGTTCAAAAAGGTCCCGCCCTGCACCACGATATGGTTGCCGAGATGCGAGGGATCGGCACACCGAATGACCTTATACAAGGCGTTTTTGACCACGCTGATGGAAAGCCCCGCCGAAATATCGGCTACCGTTGCGCCATCCTTTTGGGCCTGCTTGACCGAGCTGTTCATAAACACGGTACAGCGCGAGCCGAGATCGACCGGGCTTTTTGCGAAGAGCGCCTGCTTGGCAAACTCCTGCGGCGTAAAGCCCAGCACCCCGGCAAAGGTTTGCAGGAAGGAGCCGCACCCCGAAGAACACGCCTCGTTGAGGAAAATGCTGTCGATGGCGCCGTTTCGGATGCGGAAGCACTTGATATCCTGCCCGCCGATATCCAGAATAAAATCCACCTGCGGGCAGAAATGCGCCGCCGCTGTGTAATGTGCAATCGTTTCCACCACGCCGCACCCGACGCCGAAAGCGTTTTGGATCATGGCTTCGCCGTACCCGGTGACCGCCGAGCCGGCAATTTTGATATTCGGAAATTTGGCGTAAAGCTCGGTCAAATAATTGCGGATGAGCGGAACGGGGTTGCCGCTGTTGGGCAGATACATGGGGAAAAACAGATTTCCCGCCCGGTCGCAAAGCACCGCTTTGACGGTGGTGGAACCGGCGTCGATCCCCAAAAACAGTTCGCCGCCCGGCTCTTTGATCTCGCAAATGCCGCGTGAATCGGCTTGGTGACGGGCGGTAAACGCGGTGTATTCCGCTTCGTTTTCAAACAATGGGCGACACCCCGCAAAGGCGGTTTTGCTTTGGTACCGTTCCACCGTTTCCGCAAGCGCCGCAGGGTCAACTTCGGCCGCATTCGGCGAAAAGGCGGCGCCCATGGCAACGAAAAAGAGCGAATTTTCCGGGCAGACGCCTTTGGTTTTTAAGGTGTTGTCAAACGCGGCGCGCAAATAGGGGAAAAAGGTGAGCGGCCCGCCGAGATAGAGCAGATTGCCCGAAATTTCTCTTCCCTGCGCAAGCCCGGCAATGGTCTGGTTGACCACCGCGTAAAAAATGCTGGCGGCAACGTCCTTTTTCTGCGCGCCCTGGTTGAGCAGAGGTTGAATATCCGATTTTGCGAACACGCCGCAACGCGAGGCAATGGTATATAGCTTCTCGCTCGTTTGGGCAAGGGCTTCCAGCTCCTCGGGCGAAACGTTCATCAATTCCGCCATCTGGTCGATAAATGCGCCGGTACCTCCGGCGCAGGTGCCGTTCATGCGGACTTCCAGCGATCTTCCCAAAAACAGGATTTTCGCGTCCTCGCCGCCAAGCTCTATTACGGCGTTGGTTTCCGGCATTTTTTCCAGCACGGCAAGCCGCGTTGCGTACACCTCTTGCACAAACGGCAGTTCCAGATCGTTCGCAATGCCCATTCCCGCAGAGCCGGATACGGCCAATTTGACCTTTTCGCCGGGATACCGTTCGGCAAGCGTGCGTAAAATACCCGCCATCATAGGCGCAATGCAGGCGCGGTGCCGCTCGTAGGAGGAATGGATGAGATTTCCCGCCTCGTCCAGTACGGCGCATTTGATGGTTGTAGATCCTATATCGATTCCGATTCGTTTCAAGCCGGGGTACTCCTTTGTTCCGATTGGTCTTGGGTGCGCTTCGCTTCGGATTCTTCGGCAAGCGCCAACATGAGTTTAATGCGGTTTTCCTGATTGACTTTGGAAGCGCCGGCGTCATAATCCACCGGGCAGATGTTTGCGTTGGGGTAAAGATTCCGCAGGGTGCAAATGGTCCCCTTGGCAACGATATGGTTTGGCAAACAGCCAAACGGTTGGGCGCAAATAATGTTTTCGTATCCCTTTTCGAGCAGCTCGGCAATTTCGGCCGGCAACAACCAGCCCTCGCCCATTTTGACCCCGCGGCCGATAATGCGGTCGCCCAGCTCGCAAATATGCGAAAACGGCGTTGGAACGACAAAATCAGGATACTGCCGGAGCGTTTCGATAAAGATTTTTTCCACCTTGCGCATGAGCGCCAAACCCGCTTTTGCAATAAAGGCGCCGCGAATGGAGCCGCCGTAGAGCTTGCGGTCGGTTTTTTGATTATCGAACATGAACTGGAAGAAGCCCAGCACGCCGGGAACCATAAATTCGCAATTCTGCGACTCTAAAAATTCTTCCAGCCCGTTGTTGCCAAGCGGCGAATATTTCACGTAGATCTCACCCACAATGCCGACTTTCGTCTTTTTGACCTGCTTGCGCTCAATGGCGTGGAAATCGGCGGCAATATCCTGCATATTTTTGCGGAAGGCCTTGCCGAACAGGCCGCGGTTTTTGCGGAATTGGTCGGTCAGCTCGGCAACCCAGCGATCCACCACCTTTTGGGTGTCGCCCGCATGTGCCTCGTAGGGTTTGACCTGATTTTTCAGCAACATGAGCATATCGCCGTACATCACGGCGACAATGCCTTTCATCATCATCAATTTGGAAATGCGGAAACCGCTGCTCTTTTCCATTTTGGAAAAACTCAAAGAGAGCACGGGAACGTCGTCCATTCCCATATTGTGCAGGGCTTTGCGAAGCATCCAGATATAGTTGGAAGCCCGGCAGCCGCCGCCGGTTTGGAACTGAATAAGCGCCACCTTATGCGGATCGTACTCCCCCGAAGTCAACGCGTAGAGCTGTTGACCGGACGTACAAATGGCGGGATAGCACATATCGTTATGCAACTGTTCCAATCCCTTTTGAATCACCTGCTTTCCGCTGTCGTGCAGGACGCGGAATTTGTAACCGTACATGCCGAAAATTTCGGCAATCAACATCATATGAATCGGAAAAATGTCCGGCGCGAGAATGGTGTGCGTCGCCTTCATTTCCTTGGTGAACGGCGGATTAGGGAACCCGTGCTCCGCCGGGAGTTTCATTTTCTTTTTTGCCATGTGTTCCTCTTTCAAGCTTTCAATCTCATTCAAAACCGCAGAGGACGCCCGAAAAGAGGGAGTCCCCTGCAAATATTATGAAAAAACGTTTTTTTCATTTGCGCTTATTTCTTATTATCCGAAATGACGTGGCTGGTGACATCTTTTCTAACAAAGAGATCGGATCGTTCCTGCAAATCCAGTTGGGTAAATTGATCCAGCGGGTAATCCACCGGGTTGTGCTTCATGGAATATTTGCGGATCACGACGATCACGCTGATGACGGCGCAAACGATTGCGAGCGCCAACGCTACGAAAAATACGGTAGGTGTGATATTCATTTCATCAAAAGACCTCCGATCAGCGTAAATAGCCCGGTGAGCGCCGTGGCGACCGCGCCGAACAAAGCGGCAAGTTTCCACCGGCTGACCGGCAATTCCCCATGCACCTTCCCGGTATACCCGTTCATGGTGTAAACATAGGTTTTCTGGCGTTTTTCATCCCGATAGGTCAGCACCCAAACAGGGAGAAGCGAATAATCCCAATGGCTGTTCAGCACGCGGCTGTTTCTTCCGTAAACGTGCAGCGTGGTGTAGCTGCCGACCGTTGCGCGCAGGATGCGCTCGGAATAGTTCTCGATACGACCTTTCAGCTCGCCTTTGATATCGTCTTGCTCAATATCCCGTTTCTTTGCGGCATAGCCCGAAAGATAGGGCATGGAAAATTCTTCAAGCGCGGCGCTGGGATAGGGTAAAATGCCTTCCAGCATTTTTTTGTCGGCCTCCGAGAGAGCCGCGGTGGTCAGATCCTCAAAGTGAATTTTGCCCCGCCGATAGATCTCGTAATGCGAAGTTTCGGTATACTCGTGGTTGCCGGTGCGCCAGGTGCGCACTCTGGTGCCGTGCGCCTGTATTCTGGAATCGGTATTGACGTCGGTGACCCAAAAAGGATAATAGATCCCCGCAATTTTTTCTACCTGTTCCTTCACGAAAAACGCTTTTGGAACAAACCATTTCTTTTTAACAAACCCGAAAAACTTTTCCTCGGCCGCCGCTTTATCGTAGCCGAAGGGAATGATTTTTTGCGGTTTCATTTCGCCCGGAAGCCGCCCCACCAAAACAATGGGATTGTGGCAATAGGCGCAGGTGCTTGCAACGGTGTTGACGTCGGCAATGACGTGCGCGCCGCATTGCTTGCACTCGTATTCGTTCATTTGCGCGTTGAACGCCTCGTTTGCGGCTTCCTGCTCCCGAATTTTCTCCCGCGTGTTGGCGTTGAGCACTTCCTCGCGCGTGAACTTGGAGAGGCAGAAATCGCAGGAAAAGCCCTGCTCGGCGGCGTTGAACGTTAACGCCGCGCCGCAGTTTGGGCATTCGTATATGACTGTTTGTTCCGGCATTTCGTTTTCCTACTCCTCAAACAAGATCCGGCTTACTCTTTTGCGTGTCCGCATTCGGGGCAGAATCTGGTTCCGGCGGGGTTCTTGTGGCCGCAGTTGGAGCAAAACCATTCGCCCGCGGGCTTGGCCGCGCCGCACTCGGAGCAGAATTTGCCGGTGTTGGTTTTGCCGCACTTCGGGCAAACCCACGAACTTTCCCCGGCGGGTTTGGAAGCGCCGCACTCGGAGCAGAATTTGCCGATGTTCGTCTTGCCGCACTTGGGGCAGGTCCAGCCGTCGGCCGCCGGTTGCTGCTGCATTTGCGCCTGGTTGGAGGCGGAGGCAGCGCCCATAAATCCGCCCGCGGCGTTCATGCCGATCCCCATACCCATAAAGGCCTGCGCGCTGCCGGCCGAATTGCTGCCCGCGCTCTCAATGCCGCGCGCAACGGCGCCCTGAACGTAACCTTCGCGCACCGAGGGATCGCCCAGCATAGCGCCCTGATTGCGCATATTGATAAGCTTTTTGGAATCCTCGTCGTAGCTGACGCTCGCAATACCAACGGCCTGCACCTCGAAGCCGCGCATTTCCCGCCAGCTCTCGTCCAGCTCGGTGGACATGAACTTTGAAAGCTCGGGCAGTTTGGACATGACCTGCGAAATGCGCACTTCCAGCGACATACGGTTGAGCGCCGCGGAAAAGGCCTGCAAAAATTCGGAAAGGTATTGCTCGTTGATATCCTTGATATCTACGCGCGAAGCGTTCTTCGGAATGGCCTCGGTATAGAACTTGATGGGATCGGTGATTTTAATGGAGTAGGTGCCGTGCGCCCGCAGGAACAGCTCGGCGTTGTAAAACTGGTCAAAATAATTGACCGGGCTGGGCGTTCCGAAACGGATGCCCTTGATTTCCTGCAAATTGATGAAAAATGCCTGCTGTTTATAGGAAGGCGTACCCGAATATTTCACGCGTGCGAACGTATCTTTGAGGGTAGCGCCGAACTGGCCGTTGAACAGCGAGGGGGCGGCGGAGTTCTGTACCTTGTAATACCCTTCCTCGGCGGTGTAGTCAACGATTTTTCCGCCGTCTACCAGGATCATGAACTGGTTGGGGTAAACGTGAATGATCGAACCGTCGGAGATGACGTCCGAGTTGCCGCGCTTATTGTTGTTTCTGCCGTCACGGCGAACGGCAACGCCCTTGGTGAAAACGGTAGAACCGTCCATATTATCGGCTTCCAGAACCTCCAACCATTGATCGGCAAGAGAGCCGCCGACAGCGTCGACAAACGCTTTGATAATTCCCATTTCTGTTTTCTCCTTATGATGTAATTTTTCTTTTTCAAAATAGAAAGGGGAGCTTGCGGCTCCCCAAAAACTTGTAAAATGCCGCGGGCATTCGGAAAACCCACCGGGCCGTGTAGGTCGGAAATTCTGAACCCTGGTTTCCAGGGCGGTGTCCTCTCCCCTTCCTTTTACTGCTCCCAACGTCCGGCACCCCATTCGGGACAAGTCAACCGAAAATGGGGGCGGGAGGTCTGCAAACCGGGAAAGCGTCAGACTCCTTTGATCGATTGTAGGCTCAATATTGCCGCCTATCACGCACTCGGCAGGAGGTGTTCAAAAATCAAGCTTTTCCGTCGTAATCCACTTCTTCGGAAAATTGGTCGTCAAAAATATCGGCAACGTCGTCAAATTCCTCGTCGTCGTCAATGGTAATCAGCGTTTCCTCGCCGTTTTCATCCACGTCCAGGCGCAGAATAACGTACTCGCAGAATTCGTCCTCTTTTTGCTCCTCGGTTGCGGGGATCATGGCAAAGTACTGTTTGCCTTTATATTCGGCGGCGCCGATCAGCTCAAATTCGCTCTCGTTGCCTTCCTCGTCGGTCAGCGTATAAAACTCGCGTTCGTTTTGGTTTTCTTCCATGAAAATTTCCTTGCCTTTCTTTGGTTTTTCATCATCTCTATTTTACACGATATCACGGTTTTTGTCAAGGGCTTTCGGCGCTTTTCAGCTCTCAAATTCCACAATTTCGGAAAGGATCGAATTGCTGACGAGAAAGCCCTTGGGCGTAAACGCCATTCCGACGGCGGTTTTGCAAACGAAGCCCTTTTTTACCCACGGTTCCAGCTTGGCAAAAAATGCTTCGGCTCCGTGCCCGAACCGCTCGGCAAACGCCTGTTTTTTCAGCCCCTCGGCAAGCCGCATTTGCAGCATGACGTACTCGTTTTCGCGCTCGGCGGCGCTTGGCCGGCTCCGCTCGGCACAAATCTCCTCCCCGCGCAGATATGCTTCAAGGTCGCGGTTGTTTCCAAACCGTTCGCCGCAAAAATCCGAGTGTGCCGCAACGCCGAACCCGAGGTATTCCTCCATATCCCAATATTTGCGATTATGGCGCGATTGATACCCCGGACGCGCAAAATTGCTGATTTCATATTGAAAAATTTGATTGGTTCCCAAAAAGTCCACCATGTGCAAATACATGGCAGCCGTTTTTTCCTCGCCCGGGAGCGGAAGCGTTTCCCGCCGCCGCCAGAGCGCTGTGCCTTCCTCCAATGTCAAAGCATAGGCCGAAAGGTGTTCCGGCGCGAGCGGGACAAGTTTTTCCAGCGTTTCGGCAAAGCTCTTTTCGGTTTGGAGGGGAATGCCGAACATCACGTCAACGTTCAAATTATCAAATCCCGCCGCGCGCGCTTCCCGCCACGTTTGCAAAAAACCGTCAAAATCGTGCGTCCGGCCCAACGCCCGCAGTTCGCTTTGGTGTGCGCTCTGCAAGCCGATACTCAATCGGTTGAAGCCCATCGCACGCATGGCCGAAAACAGCTCCCGGCTCCCGGTTGCGGGGTTGCACTCGGCGCTGATCTCGCAATCCGGCTCCACCGAAAGGGTTTGCCGGATCGTTTGCAAAATGCTTTCCAACTGATTTGCCGAAAGGAGCGTTGGCGTTCCGCCGCCGAAGTAGATCGTTTGCACGGTATAATCCAGGCAGGTCTCCTTCTTTTCCGCAACGTCCCGGCAAAGCCGCTGTACGTAAGCGTTGATCAATTCCTCCGAGCGCGCGGGAAGCGAACAAAAGTCACAATACAAGCATTTGGAGCGGCAGAACGGGATATGCAAATAAATTCCCAACGGTTTCATTTTCCATCCCCCTTTCTTTCGTCTGTTCTTATTTTATCACATACAAGCGGAAAAGTCAAAAAAAATTCGGGTTTCGGCATTTTTCCCCTTTTCTTTCTTTCAAAAATATGGTAAAATGAAAAAAAGAACGCCAAAGGAGGACTTTCGTTGAAACTGATTCACACAGCCGACCTGCACCTGGATTCCTCGCTTGCCAATTTTCCCGTCGTGCAGGCAAAAGAACGCCGCGCCGAGCTTTTGGAATCCTTCCGACGCATGGTGGAGGTTGCCGACGAGCAAAAAATCAGCGCAATTCTGATTGCAGGCGACCTGTTTGATTCGCCGCGGCAAATTCGCAAACAAACGGTCAAAACGGTTTTGGAAACGATTGCGCGTTACCCGAATATTCATTTCTATTACCTTGCCGGAAATCACGACGGCGGCGCCGATCTTTTGGGCAGCGTCGAATCCTTGCCCGAAAATCTCCATACGTTCTCCGGGAAATGGACCTCCTACCGATTGGAAAACGTTGTCATCACCGCCGCGCAAAGCCCGGCGCCCGAAACGCTTTCGCTTGACCCGAAGGACATCAATATTCTCCTTTTGCACGGACAAGCGTTGGATACCTTTGCGGCCGCCGGAGCCGACGAGATTCCTTTGCGCGCCTACGCCGGAAAAGGCGTGGATTACCTGGCACTCGGCCACTACCATTCGTATACCGAATACCGCGTAGACGACCGCGCCGTTGCCTGCTATTCGGGAACGCCCGAAGGCCGGGGCTTTGACGAGTGCGGCCCGAAGGGCTACGTCCTTTTGGAAGTGACGCCGCAAAAACAGATCAATCGCCAATTCGTTCCTTTTGCACAGCGAACCCTGCACGAGGTAAGACTCGACCTTTCGGGCTGTACCGAACAATCCGCGCTGGAAAGCCGCGCCGAAACGGCGTTGAGCGGTATTCCCGATTCCGATTTGGTCAAGCTGACGGTCTGCGGCGAGATCGACCCCGATTTTGAGCCGGAATACCTGCGCGTAGACCGCCTTTTGGAACGCTTTTGGTTTGCCCGCCGCAAGGACGACGAGGTATCCGTTCTGATCCGCCCGGAGGACTACCGGGACGACCGCTCCCTCAAAGGCGAGTTCATTCGGCTGGTGCTGGCCGACGAATCGCTGACCAAAGAAGACCGCGACGCGGTCATCCGCCTTGGCTTGCAGGCATTGTACGGAAAGGAGATCGACCTATGAAACTGATTTCCCTTTCTATTGCGAATTTCGGAAAACTGCACAACTACGACCTGACGCTCACCGACGGGCTCAACACCGTTTGCGAGGAGAACGGTTGGGGAAAAACCACGCTCGCCGCTTTTCTGAAAGCCATGTTTTACGGCTTGCCCAAATCCACAAAGCGCGATTTGGACGAAAACGACTACAAACGCTACACCCCCTGGCAGGGCGGCTCCTTCGGCGGCAACCTGGTGTTCTCCTGCGAAAAAGGGACCTTCCGCGTTGAGCGCACTTTCGGGGAAAACGAATCGTTCGCTTTGTACGACACGGCAACGGAGCTGCCCTCCACGGCTTTTTCCGAGCCGCTCGGCAACGCGCTGTTCGGCATTGACGCCGAGGGCTTTGAGCAAAGCGTTTTCCTTTCTGTCCACGCGCTGAAAGCAAAAGACGGAAACGATACCGTGCGCGCCAAGCTGACCGGCATTGACGAAATTCACGATATGTCCTATTACGAAAAGGCGTTTGACCGGCTGGACGGCCGTGCAAAGGATTACAAAAAGCGCGGCGGTGCCGGCTATATCGGCGAAACCGAGGCAAAAATCAGCGCCCTCAAAGAAAAGCTCTCCGAGGCGCGCTCCAAAACGCTGCCGCAGGAAAATTCGGAAAGCGAGCTTGCCGCCGTGCGCGGGCAGATCGCCCGTTGGAAGCAGGAAGAAAAAGACCTGCAACGCGCGTACCTGCGCGCCGACCGGATCAAAGATCTGCTCGCGCTCAAAGAAAAGCTGGACGAGCTGTCCCGCAGAAAAGAAGAACTTGAAAAACAATTCCCGGGTGCAATTCCTTCGCGCGAGGAGCTTGCGGCCTGCCGCAAATGGATTGAGGAAGCCGAGCTTTGCCGCGAAAAAATGTCAACCATCGGGCTGACGCGCGAGGAGCAGGACGAGATCGTTTCGCTTTCCCGTCGGTTTTCCGCCGGTGCGCCGGGCAACAACGTCCTTACTGAAAAATTGCGTTTTGCAAACGACCTGCGAACGGAACAAGCCCAAATCGACCATGAAGCGGTGCTGACGCGCCAAGCGCTTCAAACCGCCGAAAATCAGCTTGCCGCTCTGCCCGAACTGCGGGAATTGGAGCAGGCAAACGAACTTTTGAACAGCAGGCAAACAGCCGAAAAAGCCGTTAAAAAACCGCTTGCAACCGTCTTTTTCATTCTTTCGCTCCTGCTTTTGCCAACCGGGCTGGTATTGCTGATCCCGGGCATTCTGCAAAGCGTTCAACCCCTTTTGTACGGCGGGATCGCCGCGCTTGGCGCGGGCGTATTCGCAACCGCTTGCAGTATTCTGCTTGCAGTACGACAAAAACGCGCGGGAACGAATCAGCAAACGCACGTTACCGCGGAAATTAACCGCGTGCTGCAACGGCTCCGCATTCCCGAAAATCAGGATCCGCACGCCGCCATTGCCCTGCTTTGCGCCCAGCGCGCCTCCGCTGAATCCTCCCGCGAAGAAGCCGCCGCGAAGTGCGAAGAGCTGGAAAAGAAACA
>JBGUNW010000249.1:0-14266 GCA_045117555.1 Eubacteriales bacterium | reverse complement strand
CCTCGTTTCAAAATATGGTTTGCGGCGTTTACGATATGCGCCACGGTGCAGGCCTCGGCTTTTGTGCCGTCGTGCGCGGCGATCGCCTCAAAAATAATGCGGTGTTCCTTTGCCGATTGCACGGCGCGGCTTTCGTTTTCCACCGAAGCTTTGCGATATTTCTGCACCCTTTTGTGCAACGGCATTAAGGTATCGTAATAAACCGAGCTGCCGCTGAATCGATAGATGAGTTTGTGGAACTGGCTATCGTAAATTTTGATATGATCGGCATCCTTGCGTGGCACGTAAAACTCTTGCAATTCCAGCGTTTCGCGCAACTGCGCCAACTGGTCGTCGGTAATATGCTCCGCTGCCATACGAGAGGCAATGCCTTCGATCTTTTCCCGAATTTCAAAAATATCGGCAAGATCCTTTTGCGTAACGCCAAGCACCACAATTCCCTTTTGCGTAATGTCAATCAGGTGTTCCTGTTCCAAACGGTGGAGCGCCTCGCGGATCGGGGTACGGCTGACGCCGAGATCGGTGACCAGTTTCATTTCGGTCAGCAGTTCGTCGCGCTGATAAACGCCGGAAAGAATCTCGTTTTCCAGGCGGTCGAACACCTGCTCGGCAAGCGATATGGTTCTGTGATCCATTTCCATGTTGCTTTCCTCCTATTTCTCAAAGCCGACGGAAGCGGCCGCCCGAAAGCGTTTCGATTTTTGCTTCCACTTCGCCGGTGGAAAGGGTTGTTTGTCTGCCGTCCTCGTACTCTTTATCGATCCATTCTTTAACGGCAACCACAAGCGGATCGTGCTTTTCCACTCGCTCGGACTCGGTCAAACGATAGTTTTCGTTGATCCAGTAGGCAATTCCGGCAAGACCGGAAGCTTTGCCCAACATGACCGAAGCGGAACGGTTGAGCAGTTTACGCGTGTCGAAAATGTTGTAAATTTCCTCATCTTTCAAAAGTCCGTCGGCGTGAATGCCCGCGCGGGTCACGTTGAAGTTGCGCCCCACAAACGGCGTCATCGGCGGGATCTGATAACCGATCTCCTTTTGGAAATACTCGGCAATTTCGGTAATAACGGTTGGATCCATACCGTCAAGCGAGCCGCGCATGGAGGCATACTCGAACACCATGGCTTCCAGCGGAATGTTGCCCGTTCGTTCTCCGATTCCCAAAAGCGAGCAGTTTACACCGCAGGCGCCGTAAAGCCATGCGGTGGTGGCGTTGGCGACCGATTTGTAAAAATCGTTGTGCCCGTGCCATTCCAACATCTCGCTGGAAACGTCGGAATAATGCTGCAAACCGTAAATAATTCCGGGAACGCTGCGCGGAATGGCAACCTCGGGGTACGGAATGCCGTAACCCATGGTATCGCAGGCGCGAATGCGCACCGGAATTTTTGCCTGCGCCGAAAGTTTCATCAGTTCGTTGACAAACGGAACAACGAAGCCGTAGAAATCGGCGCGCGTGATATCTTCCAGGTGGCAACGCGGCATAACGCCGGCCTCAAACGCCTCGCTCACGGCCGCAAGGTAATGCTCCATGCACTGCCGACGGGTCATTTTCATTTTTTTGAAGATATGGTAATCGCTGCAAGAAACAAGAATGCCCGTTTCGCGAATGCCGAGATCGCGCACCAGTTTGAAATCCTCCTTACTGGCGCGGATCCAGGTGGTAATCTCCGGGAATTTCAACCCCAGCTCCTGGCATTTTTGCACCGCTTCGCGATCCTTTTTGCTGTAAACGAAAAATTCGGTTTGGCGAATGATTCCGTACGGCCCGCCCAAACGGGACATGAGCTGAAACAGATCGACGATCTGTTTGACCGAATACGGCTCCACCGACTGCTGACCGTCACGGAAAGAGGTATCGGTAATCCAGATATCCTCCGGCATTCCGATCGGCACCCGGCGATGGTTGAAAGCAACGCGCGGAACTTCCTCGTAGGGGTAAACGTCGCGGTAAAGGTTGGGTTCCTCCACGTCCTGCAAGGAGTATTTAAACGTTTCCTGCTCCAACAAATTTGTTTTTTGAGAAATTTCTAACATAGGTTTTCTCCCGAAAATGTATTTATGTATACAATTATACCGATAATAGTTAAAATGTCAATACTTTTTGCATAATTTCTTTTTAAAAAATTCAAAAAAAGGACCTACAATCCCGCAACGGGGGTTGTAAGTCCTGTTTTTTTGAAAGATTTTAATAAAAGCATTCAATGTATTCTTTTGCGTACGCCAACATTCTGGAACTGAAATACGCGGTGTTTTTCTGTAAAAACGCCTTCATCTGCGGTCCCGGTTTGCGCTCGTTTTCCCAAATGATTTGAAAGGCGCGAACAACTTTCTTTTCCCCTGCCCGCTCCAAGGAAGCGCAAATGATGCCGAGCGATTCATCCGAGGCGTTTGCAAGATATTCCCAATCGGGAGAATCGGATTCCTGCATACCAAGGTCGTAAAGCATTTTGTAGGCAACCAGCGGTTTGAAAACGCCGCGATGGCCGAATTGACTGTTCCATTCCAGCACGTTTCCCGACCACAGCATTTCCGGCGAATCGGCAAGCCGGCTGATAAAATAGGTCATCCGCTCGATCACGATTTCCTTTGTCAGCGCTTCAACCGGGATATTTCCGCCTGTTTGCCCGTTGTAAAGAAAGAAATTTTTATCGTCTTTTCTGGAAATGGTCCAATACAGAACGATCAACGCCGAAAGGAAGATCAAAATGGCGCCCACAACGATATAAAGCCATTTTCTGTACCCGGCATTCTGACCTGCTAAAACCAGCAGCACAATGCCCGCCGCCAAACAAAGAATTGCTATGAAGATTAAAAAAACGGTCAGCAATTTTTTGCTATTCATGGAATCGTCCTTTCTTTTTCTTTCCCCTAACGGTTACGTGTACCTATTATAACATGGATCAAATTGTTTTGCAAGAGCTTTTTCGAAATAAGATTTTTCAAGCTTGTGCCAGAACCGCGGCGATACGCTCGGCGGCTTTTCCATCGCCGAAAACATCCGAAGGGTGGCTCATTTGCTCATAAAGCTCGGAATTTGGACGCAACAGCGCGTTGACGGCGCAAACAATGCCGTCCTCGTGCGTGCCGGAAAGCATCAGGCACCCCGCGCGGACTCCCTCGACGCGCTCGGTGGAATACCGCATAACGACGGTGGGAATACCCAAAGACGTAACTTCTTCCTGAATGCCGCCGCTATCGGTCATTACCAGTCTGCACACGGAAAGAAGCGCGTGAAAGCGGACCGGCCCGGGCGGATCGATCACGCGGACGCGATCGCACCCTTCCAGAATTTTTGCCGCCTCACGAACCTTCGGGTTTGCGTGCAGAGGACAAATGGCAAACACGTTTTCGTGACTTTCCACAATACGCCGGAGCGCGCGGAACATTCCCTTCATGGTGCCGCCGAAATTCTCCCTTCTATGCGCCGTGAACAAAATAGGAAACAGGCGCGGCGGCAGATCCCACTCCGGGGTGACCGGGTGACTTTGCGAAAACCGGAGCGCGTCAATCACGGTGTTACCAACGAGATGCACACGGGATTCATCGATCCCCTCGCTCAAAAGATTGCGCTTGGAAATTGCAGTTGGGGCAAAATGATAATCCGAGAGAAGCGTGATTGACCGGCGCTGCATTTCTTCCGGGAACGGAGACTTGATTTGGTGTGTGCGCAATCCCGCCTCCACATGGGCAACGGGAATATTCTCGTAAAAA
This sequence comes from Eubacteriales bacterium, assembly GCA_045117555.1. Taxonomy (GTDB): domain Bacteria; phylum Bacillota; class Clostridia; order Oscillospirales; family CAG-272; genus UMGS1865. Next base: position 10,552 of record JBGUNW010000249.1, on the reverse strand, counting down.
GCGGCAAGCGCCCCGGCAAGCGCGGTTGCGGTATCGCCCTGCACCATTACGCAATCCGGCTTTGCAGAGCGGATCGCCTCGCCGAGTCCTTTCGTCAGTTTTGCAAAAAGATCGGTCAGCGGTTGCCCCGCCTCCATTGCGCGAAACGCGATTTGCGGCTCTACGCCGTAGTCTTTGAGCGCTTCTTCCAGCAGTTTAGTATGTTGCCCGGTAGAACAAACCACCGTTTCCACCCCTTTTTCACGAAGCGCCGGAAGAATAGGGCAAAGCTTAATTGCTTCGGGGCGTGTTCCAATGGCAATCAAAATCCGTTTCATGGTAATTCCTCCCACATGAGTTTTTACCATTTTACGGACAAACTGCCGAATTTAGAACCGCCCCGAAAAAGATTTTGAATTAAAAGGTCAAATGAACCGGCAACCCGTTTTGAAAGATCAGTTCCCGCTCTCCCTGAATGAGCGGCAGAAGCCAGCGGCAGAATGCATCGGTAACCTGATTCCCCTCCGGGGCGCAAAATTCGGTGTTCATTTTGCGAACGCCGTTTGCGATGGAAGAAGCGGGATGATGCTCGTAGGTAACGGCATAGTCGCCACGATTCCGGCAAAGCGCCATAACCGCGCCGGAAACGCCGCCGCAAGCCGCCAAAACGGCCGCTTTACCAACCCCGGCCGATTCGGTCAGGTCGGTATCCGAAGCAAGATGCGCGGCGCAACGCTGCGGCAAACTCAATTCCAGCGAGCGGACCTTACAGCCGATCGAATCACGAACAGCATATTCCAACACCTTGCCAACGCCGGCAAGGTAAGCGTGTCCGAATTTATCGGTGGCGCCGCTTTGGCTTCCCTCGCCCACGTAATGTCCGTCGGCAAAGCGCACGCCCTCTGAAACGGCTATGACAACGTTGGGGTGTCGCACAAGCGCCGTTTTGACGTCGGCAATGAACTTCTCCATATCAAAAACACATTCCGGCAAATAAACGTAATCCGGCTCCAATCCGCCCGCAACACGTCCGACGGCGGAGGCGGCGGTCAACCAACCGGCATCTCTGCCCATCAACTCCACAATGGTAACGGCGGGAATGCGGTAAACGGCGCAATCGCGCAAAATCTCCTGCATGGTAACGGCAATATATTTGGCAGCCGAGCCGTAGCCGGGCGTGTGGTCGGTCCCCAACAAATCGTTATCAATGGTTTTGGGAATTCCGATCGCCCGCATTTCGTAATCGGTAGTTTCCAGATATGCGGTCAATTTTGCAACGGTATCCATCGAGTCGTTCCCGCCAATATAAAAGAAATAGCGGATATCGTATTTTTTGAAAATATCGATCAGGCGGTCGTAAAACGCGCGATCTTCCTGCGGCTTGGGCAGTTTTTGCCGACAGGAACCGAGCGCCGCCGCCGGCGTTTGCTCCAAAAGTTGCAATTTTTCCGTGGAAGTACTGAAAAAAGCGGACAGATCGACCAGGTCTTCCCGCAAAAATCCCTCGATCCCGTTTTTCATTCCGTAGAGCTTGGCAATATTCTTTCCGTTGTTTTCAAGAACTCCGCGCACTACGCCGGCAAGCGTTGCGTTAATGGCGGCGGTAGGCCCCCCGCTCTGACCGACAACGGCGTTTCCAAACAACTGTTTCATTCCGGTTTCTCCTTCCGTTTCTTGGAATTTCGACAATTTTATTCTACCATTTTCCGGTCGGATTGTCAACCGGAAAAAGAAAAAAGGCCAGGCAAAATCGGGAAAACGGGCGCATATAATAAACCGATTCCGAATTTTATTCAGGAGGCCCGTTATGTTTGCACTGATCCTATCCTTCCTAACGCGTATTTCTCACTTGATCCTCGGAATTTCCACGCCGCAAAAATATCCGCCTCCCCTTTCCCACGAGGAAGAACACCGGCTGTTTCTGGAAGCGCGGAGCGGGAGCGAGGACGCGCGGCAAAAACTGATCCTTCACAATTTGCGTTTGGTTTCGCATATCGTTCGCAAATACTACTCCACGGCAAGAAACGCCGAGGATCTGGTTTCCATCGGCTCGCTCGGGCTGGTGAAAGCAGTGGATAGTTTTCGGGTGGAAAACGGCGCGAAATTCACCACTTACGCAGCAAAATGCATTCAGAATGAGATTTTAATGTACTTCCGCGCACAAAAAAAGACGGCGACCGAGGTATCCCTCAACGAAACGATCGACGTGGATCGCGACGGGAACCCGCTGACATACATTGACGTGATCAGCAGCGACGACGACATTGCCGAAGTTGTGGACCGAAAAATGCAAACCGCAAAAATGCTTGCCTATATCGACACGCTTCTGACCGAGCGGGAACGGCAGATCATTATTTTACGCTACGGGCTCGGTAATACGACACAGCACGCGCAGCGGGAAGTTGCCGCGCTTCTCGGCATTTCGCGCTCCTACGTTTCAAGAATTGAAAAATGCGCTTTGGAAAAATTGAAAAAGGCATTGGAATAACGCCCGGAATCGGGCTTTATTCCCTATTTTTATAAAAAATGAAAAATTTGCAAAAAGAGATTGCAAAAAAGAGAAAAAAGGGATATAATGAAAAAGATTTCTAAAAAAACAAAGGAAGTTTTCGCATGAACGCTACAATGATCATTACCCTTTTATTGATCCTGGTCTTCTTTTCCGTCATGATCTGGATCGGTCTGCGCTCCAAAAAACACGCCGCAAGCGTGAACGGCTTTGTGCTCGGCTCGCGCTCGGTTGGCCCGTGGTTGAGCGCGTTCGCTTTCGGCACCTCCTATTTCTCCGCCGTCATTTTTGTCGGCTACGCCGGGCAGTTCGGTTGGCAGTTCGGGCTTGCCTCCACATGGATCGGTTTGGGCAATGCCTTTATCGGCTCCCTGCTTGCCTGGGTGATTCTCGGCAGACGGACGCGCATTATGACCCAGCACCTTTCCAGCAAGACCATGCCGGATTTCTTTGGCGCACGCTTCGAATCCAAGCCGCTCAAAATTATTGCTTCGGTTATTACCTTTGTCTTTTTGATTCCCTACACGGCGTCGCTTTACAACGGACTTTCCCGCCTGTTTTCCATGGCCTTTTCCGGCGTTGATTATTCGGTCTGCGTGATCGTAATGGCGGCTTTGACAGCCGTTTATGTGATGATCGGCGGCTATATGGCAACGGCGATTAACGATTTTATTCAGGGATTGATCATGATTGGCGGTATCGTTGCGGTAGTCCTTGCCGTTCTGAACGACAACGGCGGCCTGCAATCGGCGATTGCAAAGCTTGCCACCACCGAAAACGGCGGTTGGGAATATGCTTCCTTCTTCGGCCCGGAGCCGCTGTTCCTGCTGTTTGTGGTTCTTCTGACCTCGCTGGGCACATGGGGGTTGCCGCAAATGGTTGGCAAATTCTATGCCATTAAGAATGAGGATTCAATTAAAAAAGGAACGGTGATCTCCACTCTGTTTGCCATTATCGTTGCCGGCGGCTGCTACTTTTTGGGCGGTTTCGGACGGCTTTACAACGTTGACGTTAAGGCGGACGGATTTGACGCGATTATTCCCAAAATGCTCTCTACCCTTCCGCCGATCCTGATCGGCATTGTGATCGTTTTGGTGCTTTCCGCTTCCATGTCCACTCTCTCCTCGCTGGTGTTGACGAGCAGTTCCACAATTACTTTGGACTTTTTGGCTCCGATTTCCAAAAAGGACTTTTCGGAAAAAAAGAAAATGCTCACCATGCGCATTTTCATTCTGGTATTTATCGTGATCTCCGCGGTGATCGCCATTGTGCAGGCAAACCACAAGATCCTGTTTATTGCACAAATGATGGGCGTTTCCTGGGGTGCGCTTGCCGGCGCTTTTCTGGCTCCCTTCCTGTTCGGTTTATATTACAAGAAAACGACCAAAGCGGCCGTTGCCGTTTCCTTTGCCTTTGGCGTTGGCATGGAGATTGTGCAGTTGCTCGTATCCCTTGGCGCGGTCTCGGTAAGCGGAAACGCATTCTTCGGTTTCATTTTTAAAAATTCGCTGTATTCCGGCGTTTTCGCCATGCTGGGCGGTCTTGTACTGGTACCGCTGGTCAGCTTGTTTACCAAGAAAACGCTGCCGAAAAACATTGACGATATGTTCTCCTGTTATCACTCGGTGCGTACGGTGGAGGTAACCGATTCGCTGGGCGAAGACGAAGAAAGCAAATAAACAAAAAATCCCGCGCGTCCGAATTCGGACGCGCGGTTTTTTATTCGTTTTCAAATATCATTTCGGTATAGGGCAGAATGCGAAACGCCTGATTTCGATAAAAGCGTAAGGCGCCGGCATTTTCTTCCTCTACCTCCAATTTAAGCAAGCAATTCCGGCATTTCTCTTTCAAAAAGCCGAAAAACAAGGCGCCGATCCCTTTGCCGCGATGCGATTCTTTGATATAAATATCTTCGATCCACACGCAGGGTTTTCCAAACTCGGTAGAAAAGCTTTTTGCAAGCATTGCATAGCCCAACAGCTCGCCGGATTCAACAAATGCATATCCTTCCAAATAGGGGCTTTCCCCAAGGCAGGCGTCAATATCCCTTTGAAAAATCGTTTCCGAGCCGTTGCTCAAAACGGCGGGCGACGCATAGAAAACGCGCATCATTTCCAAAAGCGCCGGTCGGTCGGCACTGCACAAAGGTCGAATGGTAACTGCCATGAAAAAACTCCTCAAACATCCCGACGGCCTTTTAGGGCGTGCTGTAAAGTAATCTCGTCGGCGTATTCCAGATCGGCTCCCACGGGAACCCCGTAGGCAAGACGCGTAACGCGCACCTGAAACGGTTTGAGCAGTTTGGCAAGATACATTGCCGTTGCCTCTCCCTCAACCGTAGGATTCGTTGCAATGATAACCTCTTTGATCTCTCCGCCGCTTACGCGCTCCAACAGCTCTTTGATTTTGAGCTTTTCGGGTGATACGCCGTTGATTGGCGAAATCAGTCCGTGCAAAACATGATAGGTACCGCGAAATTCGCGCACTTTCTCCATTGCAAAAACGGTTTTGACGTCGGTAACCACGCAAACGGTGGAACGATCGCGACCAAGATCGGCACAGATCGGGCAAACCTCGCGGTCGGTCAAATTCTGACAAATCGGGCATAGATGAATTTTTCGTTTGGCGTCCAGAAGTGCCTCGGCAAACGCGGCGGTTTCCTCATCCGTCCATTCCAAAACCGAAAACGCCATGCGCATTGCCGATTTCCTGCCTACGCCCTGCAAACGCCCGAATTCCTCGGCAAGGCGCTGTAATGACTCGATATATTCCGCCATAACTTACATCAAACCCGGAATGGATGGCATTTGACCGGTGATTTTGTTCATTTCGGTGCTGTTGGTATCGTCCACGCGCTTGATCGCCTCGTTCACGGCGGCTACCAAAATATCCGAAAGCGTTTCGATATCGTCGGGGTCAACGATCTCGGGTTTCAGGTCGATTGCAAGGATTTCGCGCTTGCCGTTGATTTTGACGTTTACAACGCCGCCGCCGGCCGAAATATCGTAAACTCTGGCATCCAGATCCTCCTGCAAGGCGGCCATGTCCTCCTGCGCTTTTTGCACCTGGCGAAGCAGCGATTGCATATTCTGCCCGCCGCCTGCATTTTTCGGAATGTTAGCTTTCATGTTTCTTTTCTCCTTTTATTCGGAAAGATCGTCGGTATCGTTCACCGCGTCCAAAATTTCGTCAAATAAATCGCTTTCCCTGCTGGCAACAATTTCATCCAGCAGTTCTCCTTCCGGAATTTCGCGCCGTAAAACGGACGCAAGCGCGCCGCGCAAATCCTCCTTGCCTGTGCCGCTGAAAGCGGTATCTCTTTCAAATGGGGTGGAAAAGCGAACGAGGATTTTTCCATCCTCCAAATTAAACGCCTGTGCGTTCTTTAAGAATCCCGCCACCATGGCGTTTTTCAAGGCAACGCGCTCAACCACCTCCATCCATTGCCGCAAAGGGCGCAAAACCCGACGGGCAAAAAAGGAGGGTTCCCCGTCCGATCCGGCTTTCGGAGCAGGCGATGCGGGCTGACCCGGCGCCTGTGGCGGTTGGGGATCGTGTTTGGGTTGAACCGGGGCTGTTTTTTCCTCTGTTTTCGGTTTGGCGCTTGCAAAAGCGCCGACGGCAACCGCGTCCTCCAATTTTGCAATGCGGGAAAGAAGCGCCTCGTTGGAAGTATCCAGCGCCGGCTCGCACATCCGAACGAGCGTCAGCTCGGCAACAATGCGTTTGACGGCGTTTGCCTTTTGCATAGCGTACAACGCGTCCTCCAACAGCTTGCAATGCGCAAGCAGCGTTTCCCTTTTGAATTTAGCGGCCGCGGCAGTGATCTGTTTCGTTTCGTAATCGGTCAGGTCCAGGTAGTTTGCCGCGCCGGAAGTTGTTTTTACAACCAGCATATCCCGGTAAACCGAGATGAGATCCTGCCAGAAAATGGCAATGTCCTTGGAGGACTGCACCACCTCGTCCACCTGAGCGAAGAGCGCGTCAAAATCGGCGTTTGCAATGGCCTCTACCGTTTTGAGCATGGCGTCACGCCCGGTAACGCCGACCACGGCGTCAACCACCGCGGGGGTAATGGCCCGGTTGCTTCCGGCACAAAGCTCCAAAAGCGAGATCGCGTCGCGCATACCACCCTGGGCAAGTTTGGAAAGCAGGCGCGCGGCGTCAGGTTCAAGGGTCAGGCCCTCTTTTTCGGCAATGAAAGCCAGCCGTTTCATCAGCTGCTCGGTGGAAATCCGACGGAAATCAAACCGTTGGCAACGCGAAACAATGGTTGCCGGCAGTTTATGCAGCTCGGTGGTTGCAAGAATGAAAACGACGTGTTCTGGCGGCTCTTCCAGGGTTTTGAGCAAAGCGTTAAAGGCGCTTGCCGAGAGCATATGCACCTCGTCGATAATGTAAACGCGGTATTTGAGCGCGCTGGGCGCGTAGATGACCTCGTCCCGGATATCGCGGATATTTTCCACGCCGTTGTTGGAAGCGGCGTCCATTTCCAGAATATCGGTGGTGGCGCCGGTTTCGATCATCCGGCAGGCGTCGCAAACGCCGCAGGGGTTTCCCCCAACGGGATGCTCGCAGTTGACCACCTTGGCCAAAATTTTGGCGCAGGTGGTTTTTCCCGTTCCGCGGGAACCGTAAAACAAATATGCATGGTTGAACTTTCCGTGCTCCGCCTCGTACCGCAGAACCGACGTGATATGTTCCTGACCGTAAACGTCGTCAAAAATCTGCGGTCTCCATTTTCGATAAAACGCCTGATGCATATTTGTTCCTCCGTTCTCAAAAAAATCAAAAGCCAACGATTTCCCACAAGGGCTACCGTTGGCAAATGAGCGAACCAAGTTGACAGCAGAACCGAACTGCAAAACAAGACCATACACCCCAAGATCGAAACTTGCTTCCGCGCGAGCTCCGCAATTTTCGCTCAAAACAGGCGTCCTTGCGGCACATCCGGCGCGCCGCTTAATGCTGCTTGGTTCCCCACCTGACATGGTTCACGGAACCGAATTGCGCAAGACCCATTTCTCAACACGAAAAAGGCGTTTCATTCGCAAAAGCTTATTCCTCAAAAGGGGAATCCACCCCTGCTGCAGCGGGTTTCAGGTTTAGGGCTCCGCTAATTCCCCGGCTGGTATGGCCTCGTTTTGCAGTTTGATCCTGCACAGTATTATTATAACAGAAAAGCGGAATATTTGCAAGGGATTTTTAAAATTTTTATCGGTTTTGCGAAAAACTTACGGATTAAATGACGTAATCGTCTCCCGGAGCGCCGTTTTCTACCAACTCGGCAAGGGTTATTCCGTCAAAAAACGAGTTGATCATTTTGTAAAAATCCATCCACATCGGTAGCGTGCGGCACCGGTTGGCGCGCTCGCAGGGGGGCGCTCCCTTTTCCAAGCAGGAAATAGGCGCAAGCTCCCCTTCGGTCAGGCGCAGAATTTCGCCAACGGTATAGTCTTCCGGCGCACGGGCAAGGCGGTATCCACCGCCTTTGCCGTGCAACCCCTCCAAAAGATTCGTTTTGGAAAGATCAGCCATAATGCCTTCCAGATATTTTTGCGAGATCTCCTGGCGAGCGGCGATCTCTTTGAGCGGAAGATAGCCCTTTCCGTAATGCTCGGCAAGGTCTACCATTACGCGCAGGGCGTATCGCCCTCTCGTTGAAATCTTCATGCAAAAACCTCCGTTTTAAGTTTTTTAATCGGCAAACAGCGGGGTGGAAAGATAGCGGTCGCCGGTATCCGGCAGAATAACTACAATGTTTTTTCCGGCGTTTTCCGGCTTTTTCGCCAGTTCAATGGCCGCCCATGCCGCCGCGCCGGAGGAAATGCCGACCAACACGCCTTCCCGCTTGCCGATCAGTTTTCCGGTTGCAAAGGCGTCCTCGTTGGATACGGGAATGATCTCATCGTAAATTTTGGTGTTCAGCACGTCGGGAACGAACCCGGCGCCAATGCCCTGAATTTTGTGCGGGCCGGCAACGCCGGTGGAAAGTACGGCCGAACTTTGCGGCTCCACGGCAACGACCTTGATTTGCGGATTTTTGGATTTAAGATACTCACCAGTCCCGGTAATGGTGCCGCCGGTACCCACGCCGGCAACGAAAATATCCACTTTGCCGTCGGTGTCCTCATAAATTTCCGGGCCGGTAGTCTTGCGGTGAATTTCCGGGTTTGCGGGATTGACGAACTGCCCCGGAATAAAGCTGTTCGGAATTTCAGCCGCAAGTTCGTCGGCCTTTGCAATGGCGCCTTTCATGCCTTTGGCGCCGTCCGAAAGCACCAGTTCGGCGCCGTAGGCCTTCATAAGCTGACGGCGCTCCACCGACATGGTTTCGGGCATGACTATGATGATGCGGTATCCCTTTGCAGCGGCAACCGCCGCAAGCCCGATGCCGGTGTTACCCGACGTCGGCTCAATAATCACCGATCCCGGTTTGAGCTTGCCGGACTGCTCGGCATCCTCGATCATTGCTTTTGCAATACGATCCTTAATGGATCCCGCCGGGTTAAAATATTCCACCTTTGCAAGGATTTTTGCTTTCAGATCCAGCTCTTTCTCAATATGCGTCAGCTCCAAAAGCGGTGTTTTGCCAATAAGCTGATCCGCGGAAGTATAAATGTTTGCCATGTTCGTTTTCTCCTTTTTGATTGATTATTGAATGGCGGCAAAGCCCTTTTCCAGGTCTGCCAGAATATCGTTGATGTGTTCGGTTCCGATCGAAAGTCGGACGGTATTGGGTTGAATGCCGACCTTTTGAAGTTCCTCGGCGCTCAACTGCGAATGCGTTGTGGAAGCCGGATGAATGACGAGGGATTTTACGTCCGCTACGTTTGCGAGCAGACTGAACAATTCCAGACTTTCGGTAAATTTTTTGGCTTTTTCGGCGTCGCCTTTTACCTCAAAGGTGAAAATGGAACCCGCGCCGTTCGGGAAGTATTTTTGATAAAGCTCTTTTTGCTTTCCTGTTGCAAGCGATGGGTGATTGACCTTTTCCACCTGCGGGTGATTTTTGAGATAATCGACAACTTTCAGCGCGTTTTCCACGTGGCGCTCCAACCGCAGCGAAAGCGTTTCCAACCCCTGCAAAAGAAGGAAGGAATTGAAAGGCGAGATCGTTGCGCCCTGATCGCGCATCAGCGTGGTGCGGAGCTTGATAATATAGGCAAGATTTCCGCAAGCTTGGGAAAACACTACGCCGTGGTAGGAAGGATTGGGCTTGGTAATCCCCGGGAATTTATCGTTTTGCGCCCAATCAAACTTTCCGCCGTCCACAACCACGCCGCCCATGACCGTTCCGTGGCCGCCGATGAATTTGGTTGCGGAATGCACCACGATATCGGCGCCGTGCGCAATGGGACGAAGCAGATAGGGCGTTGCAAAGGTGTTGTCCACAATCAGCGGAATACCGTTTTGATGCGCAATAGCGGAAATTGCCTCAATGTCGATCAGATCGGAATTGGGATTTCCCATGGTTTCGGCATAGAGGAGCTTGGTATTGGGCAGAATCGCTTTGGCGAAATTCTGCGGGTCACTCGGATCCACAAAGGTAACCGAAAGCCCCTGCTCTTTGAGTGTGTTTGCGAAAAGATTGTAGGTGCCGCCGTAAAGATTTGCCGAAGAAACGATATGATCGCCCGCCGTTGCAATATTTTGAATGGCATAGGTGATTGCCGCCGAGCCGGATGCCGTTGCCAGTGCCGCGGCACCGCCTTCCAGCGCGGCAATGCGCTTTTCAAACACGTCGCTGGTCGGGTTCATCAGCCGGGTGTAAATGTTGCCGCCCTCGGTCAATCCGAAACGGCCGGCCGCTTGTGCGGAGTCTTTGAATACGTAAGAAGTGGTTGCATAAATGGGAACCGCGCGAGCATCGGTTGCGGGATCTGGCGTTTCCTGCCCCGCATGAATTTGCAGGGTTTCAAATTTGTAATTTGCCATAGTCGGCCTCCTGTTTCCTTATAAAATATGAAAAGTGTTGTAAAATTGAAAGTCAACAACTTTTACACATTCGGCCGAAACGGAAGTTATGGCGCAAAAGAAAAATTAAAATCGTTTTCATTCGTT
>JBGUNW010000248.1:0-5639 GCA_045117555.1 Eubacteriales bacterium | reverse complement strand
TTGAAAATGTTGACCGATTCGATTGCAAAACTGATTGAGGAAATGTTAAACGAAGCGAACGGAACGCTGGAATTACAGCGCAACGAGCTTGCAAACCGGCTTGGGTGCGTTCCCAGCCAGATCAGTTACGTCATCTCTTCCCGTTTTACGCCCGAACGCGGATACGTGATCGAATCGCGGCGCGGCGGCGGCGGATGCATTCGCATCGTTCGCAAGCAAATCGGCCGTGACGAATATCTGATGCATTTTTTCTGCGCCGTAGGAAACGCGATCGACGAGGCCGAAACCTTTGCCTATTTGCGGAATTTAGCCGATAACGATCTCATCAGCCCCCGCGAAATGCGCATGGCAGCGGCGGCAACCTCAAACGCCGCCCTTTCGGGAATTGCTCCCGAACGACGAAATTCGATCCGCGCGTCGATTTTCAAACAAATTTTGCTTTCCTTCATGTACGTTTAGGAAGTAACGTCCGCCGAAAAATCGAGCAACCCAAAAAATGCGACAGATTTTGCGCGGGACAAGCTGTATACTAACGATAAACCAATCAAGAAAGGATGATTATTATGCTTTGCGAAAAATGTAAGAAAAGAACGGCAACCGTTTTTTACAACGAAAATATCAACGGGAAAACGCGCTCCTATTCCCTTTGCGGCGAATGTGCCGCCGAACTGCGCGAGAAAGGCGAATTGCAGGATATTACCTCTATGATCGGCAGCTTTGCCGATCCATTCTCCAACCTTCATAACGATCTGTTCGGCAGTTTCTTCGGCATTCCCGCGCGGATTTCCGCCGGGAGCGACAAGGCCTGCCCCGAATGCGGAACCACGTTTCGGGAAATTACGAAAAGCGGAAAAGTCGGTTGCCCCGCCTGCTACACCACATTTGCGGACGAGCTTTCGGGGCTGATTCAATCGGTACACGGCACCATAACGCATACGGGGAACGCGCCGGCACGTCATCGTGAAAAGAAGGAACGCGCCGAAAAGCTCTCCGCGCTGAAAGCCGAACTGCAAAATGCTATTGAAAACGAGGAATACGAAAAAGCCGCCTCTTTGCGCGACGAAATGCGCAAACTGGAAAGCGAAAACGGAAAGGAGACGATTTGATCATGGCATGGTATAACGCAACCGGAAAATCATCGGATACGGTTATCAGCTCGCGGGTCCGCCTTGCGCGCAATCTCGTTGGCTATCCGTTTGACGGAAAGCTGGACCCTTCGGCCGCTAACGAGATCATTGAAAAAGTAAGCGTTCCTTTGGAAGCCGCCGGATTCCGCAAAATTTTGTTTGCCGATATTTCGCAAATCATGGCAACTTCCTACGTAGAGCGGCATTATGTCAGCCCCGAATTTGCCACCAAAACCTCGCCGCGCGCCCTGCTCTTGCAGGAAAACGGCGGCATTGCCGTTATGGTGGGCGAGGAGGATCATTTGCGCATTCAAAGTATTCTTCCCGGCCTTTCGCTCAAAGAGGCGTATGAGAACGCCCGCCGTGTGGAAAAACGGCTGGATGAAGATTTTGACTTTGCATACAGCGAACAGCTCGGCTACCTGACGCACTGCCCCACCAATCTCGGAACGGGGATGCGCGCCTCGGTCATGATGTTCCTGCCCGCGCTGACCGCCGGCGGATACATGGATTCGCTTGCCGCCCAACTTTCCAAAATCGGGCTGACTGTGCGCGGCCTGTTCGGCGAAGGAAGCGGCGCCGCCGGGTGTATGTATCAGATTTCCAACCAGATTTCGCTGGGACTTTCCGAAGAGGAAATCTTGAAAAAATTGAACGACGCGATCTCGCAGGTCAGTGACAGCGAACGGAAACTGCGCTCGGAAATTACCGGCGAAGCGCTGGAACAGTTGACCGATCGCATTCGCCGTTCCGAAGGTATTTTACGCTACGCCTACCGAATGTCCTCCTCCGAATTTTTGAAACTGTTTGCCGACGTTCGCTTCGGCATTGCGCTCGGTATCGTCACCGATATTACTTACGAGCAACTCGGCACCCTTTTGGTGGAGGCAATGCCCGCAACGCTGACGCTTGCCTGTGAAAACGCGCCCAAAAACGAAACGGCAAGGGATCGTTGCCGCTGTCAAAAAATCCAGAACATTCTCAACCCTTCCGAACAAACTTAAATCACAGAAAGGTGTGATGACCTATGACCAACCGCTTTACGCAAAAAGCACAAAATGTTTTAAACTACGCGCTCCGTGCCGCTTCGGCAATGGGACACACCTATATCGGCTCCGAGCACTTGCTGCTCGGACTGTTGGCCGAGGATTCGGGCGTCGCGGCACACTATCTGACCGAGCGCGGAGCGAACGCCGAGAAGATCAAACGCGCCATTGAGGAAATGGCGGGTATCGGCTCTCCAACTCCGCTTTCGGCCTCTGATATGACGCCGCGTACCAAAAATATCATTGAGGCCTCCCTTTACGCCTCACAGAGGGGCGGCCAGGACTATATCGGCACCGAGCATTTGCTGTTGGCGCTTTTGGGCGAGGAAGATTGCGTTGCCGTTCGCCTTTTGGAAAATCAGGGCGTTTCGGTGAACGATTTGCGCCAGGACGTTCTCGCGTTTCTCGGCTCTTCCGGTGCCGGTCACGAAGATAACGAGCGTTCTTCCCGCTTCGGAAATACCGAAAATCGTTCTTCTTCCGCTCCCGACGCCGCGCCGACGCTCAAAAGTTTCGGCAGAGATTTGACCGCACTGGCAAAGGAAGGTAAAATCGACCCCGTGATCGGCCGGGAAAGCGAAACCGAACGGGTGATCCAGATCCTTTCGCGCCGCACCAAAAACAACCCTTGCCTGATCGGGGAACCCGGCGTTGGCAAAACCGCCGTTGTAGAAGGTCTTGCCGAGCGGATCGTGGCCGGAAACGTGCCGGAAAATCTGCGCTCCAAGAGCATTATTACGTTGGATATTGCCTCTATGATCGCCGGCGCCAAATACCGCGGCGAATTTGAGGAACGCTTTAAAAACGTGATGGAAGAGGTACGCAAAAACCCTAATCTGATCCTGTTTATCGACGAAATTCATACCCTGATCGGCGCAGGCGCCGCGGAAGGAGCCGTAGACGCGGCAAATATCATTAAACCCGCTCTCGCAAGAGGTGAAATGCAGGTCATCGGCGCTACGACCATTGCCGAATATCGCAAACACATTGAAAAAGACGCCGCGCTGGAACGCCGGTTTCAGTCGGTCATGGTGGGAGAACCGAGCCGCGAGGAAACGGTGCAGATTCTCAAAGGTCTGCGCGATAAGTACGAGGCGCACCACAAGCTGAAAATTTCCGATGAAGCGATCGAAGCCGCCGTAAATCTTTCCGCCCGCTATATCGCCGACCGGTTTCTGCCGGATAAAGCGATCGACCTGATCGACGAAGCGGCCTCCCGTCTGCGGATATCGGCGCATACCTCCCCTGCCGAGCTGAAAGATCTGGAACAAAAGCTACAATCGCTTTCCCACGAGAAAGAGGAAGCCATTTCGGCGCAGGATTTTGAACGCGCCGCACATTTGCGCGACGAAGAACAAAAACTGAAAGCCGAATACGACGCCAAAAAGAACGAATGGGAACGCACCAAATCCGATAAAGACCTTTCGGTTGGCGAGGGGGATATTGCCGATATCGTAACGCAATGGACCGGCATTCCCGTCAACCGCCTGCTGGAAGAAGAAAGCGAAAAGCTTTTGCACCTAGACGAGCTGTTAAAAGCCCGCGTGATCGGTCAGGACGCCGCGGTTACCGCCGTCAGCCGGGCGATCCGCCGCGGCAGAATGGGGCTGAAAGACCCGCGCCGCCCGGTTGGCTCCTTCATTTTCATGGGGCCTACCGGCATTGGTAAAACCGAGCTTGCAAAAGCCCTTGCCGAGGTCATGTTCGGCGATCGTTCGGCCATGATCCGGCTGGATATGTCCGAGTATATGGAAAAGCACAGCGTTTCCAAACTGATCGGTTCCCCTCCCGGCTACGTCGGCTACGAGGAAGGCGGACAGCTGACCGAGCGGATCCGCCGTCGCCCCTATTCGGTGGTGCTGTTTGACGAGATTGAAAAAGCGCACCCGGATGTTTTCAACATTCTGCTGCAAGTGTTGGAGGACGGCGTTTTGACCGATTCGCAAGGTCGGCACGTCGATTTTCGCAATACCATTCTGATTTTGACTTCCAACGTTGGCGCTTCGGAGCTTGCGGGAGCAAAATCGCTGGGATTCACCTCCGGCAATGAAAGCGAAAACGATGAAAAAATCCGCCGCGACCGCATGATGAACGCGCTGAAAAGCACCTTCCGGCCCGAATTTCTGAACCGGATCGACGATATCATTATCTTCAACAGTTTGGGCAAAGAGGATATTGAAGCCATTGCCCTTTTGATGCTGGAAGATGTGATCAAGCGGATTGAGGAGCTTGGCATTCATATCCGTTTTGACGCAAGCGTTCCGGCGTTGCTTGCCAAGGAGGGCTTTGACCCCACCTACGGCGCCCGCCCGCTGCGCCGCGCTGTGGTTCGCCTTGTGGAAGATGCGGTTTCCACCGAAATTCTGGAAGGCAGGATCCATGCCGGCGATTCGATTGCCGCACGCGCCGAGGACGGCAAACTGATTTTCGCAAAAGAATAAACAAAAAGCCCCTTCCGCTCATATCCTGTCAATACCAAACAGGATTGCGGAAGGGAGTTTTTTATGAAAACCTTGGGATATTATAACGGAGAAATAAAAGAATCCGACCAACTTACCATTCCCGCCTTGGATCGTGCCTGCTACTTTGGAGACGGGGTTTATGACGTTACTTACAGCAGAAAATACCGCGTTTTTGCAATGGAAGAGCACGTTTCTAAACTCTTCCGAAGTGCCGAAACCGTCGGGATCCATCCGCGCATTTCGCAAAAAGAAATTTGCGCGCTTCTCTGTTCCCTTTTGCGCCGTATGCACACAGGGGAGAACCGGATTTACATTCAATTTTCACGCGGAACGGGGCCAAGAAATCACGCATTCCCGGAAAAGACAAAGCCCAACCTTTTGATTATAATGGAGCCCGCCACCCTGCGCGATCCTTACAAGCCCATGAAATGCATTACCCGGCCGGATACACGGTTTTATCATTGCAACGTCAAATCCCTCAATCTTTTGCCGAACGTACTGGCAAGCGAGGCGGCGGCAAAATCGGGTGCCGACGAATGTATTTTGCACCGCGGCGAGGTCGTTACCGAATGCGCCCATTCCAATTTGTTCCTCTTTCAAAGCGGCAAAATGGCAACGCACCCGGCAAACGAGCAAATTTACGCGGGGACCGGCAGAGCGCACCTGATCAGCCTTTGCCGCACAGTGGGCATTCCCGTGGAAGAACGCGCTTTTACCCTGAACGAATTGAAAAGCGCCGACGAAATTCTGGTCACCTCGGCCTCGGTCCTGTGCGCGCCGGTTTTAGAGTTGAACGGTTTGCCGGTAGGCGGCAAACAATGCGGGGTGGTTCGCGCCTTGCAGGACGCTTTGCTCAAACAGTTTCACGACGCTACAAATTTATAAGTTCTCAAAATGAAAAAGCGCGGCGGAATCCCCTTTCCGCCGCGCTTTTTCCTGCGTGTTTCTTTCATTCGTTTTCCTGATATAAACTTTGCCCGTTATGATTTTTGAATTCGTACTCT
>JBGUNW010000247.1:0-3037 GCA_045117555.1 Eubacteriales bacterium | reverse complement strand
AAAGTGCAGGTTATCGGTCGCGTTGGTAAACAGCGTGCGCTCGCCGCGCAAAAGGAGAAATTCATAGCGGAACAGCCCGCCCCCGGCGGGAGCAAGCGCGGCGGTGTCCAGCGCGAGGGTGTAAACGTCCTGCCCGCGATCGATCCCCGAAAAATCTAAGGGGAGATCGGCGGGGTCTTTTCCGTTTTCGGCGATCCGCAAAACAACGGCGCGCGCGGCCAGCGCGCGCGGCACGCAAACGGTAAATTCAACAAGATCGCCGCGGCGAAACGCGTTTCTTTCGGTTGCGCGGCCGTTCACCGTGCGGGAAACGGTCGGCGTTTTACCGGCTTCTATTCGGTCAAACAGTTTGGGGTACATGGCAAAAGCGGCTGCGCCGCCCTCCTTTCCGGGGGAAAATCACATTCCTATTTTACCATAGAATGCCCGGTTTGACAATGCTTTTTTCGCTTTTCGGCGCAAAGCGGGCAAAAAAACTTGATTTTTCCGCCGCCGGGCAGTATAATAAAGGAAGAAAAGAACGAAAAAGGAGAATTTATGAACCTTTGCGATAAAAACACGGTGCGGCGGCTGATGTCGAATTACGGCATTTCCTTTCGGCACGAGTTCGGGCAGAACTTTTTGACCGATCCGGGCGTGATCGACGAGATCGCCGACGCGGCTTATCCCAAAAAGGAATGCACGATTTTGGAGATCGGCCCCGGCATCGGCACGCTGACGCGCGCGCTTTGCGAACGGTACCGCAGGGTGATCGCTTTGGAGATCGACCGCAATTTGATCCCCGTGCTTTCGGAAACCCTCGCCGATTTTGACAACGCAACGGTGGTGAACGCCGATGTGATGAAAACCGACCTTTCGGAGCTTCTCACGCCCGCGTTTGCCGAGGGGCCGGTTGCGGTTTGCGCCAACCTGCCGTACTATATCACCTCGCCGATTTTAATGAAGCTGTTGGAAAGCGACCTGCCTTTTTGGGGTGTGACGGTGATGGTGCAAAAGGAGTTTGCCGATCGGCTTTGCGCCGCCCCGGGCGGGAAGGAGTACGGCTCGATCACCGTTTCGGCCGCCTACCGGGGAGAGGCGGAAAAGATTTGCGCCGTTCCCGCCGACCGCTTTTTGCCCGCCCCGAAGGTGGATTCGGCGGTGGTTCGTTTGCGGTTGTACGGCGAAAACAAGCCGGTGGCACCCAAGGACGAGGCGCTGTTTTTCCGGGTGGTGCGCGCCGCCTTCGGGCAACGGCGCAAAACGCTTGCCAATGCGCTTGCAACCGGATTTCCCGAATTGGGCAAAGCGACGATTGCCGGGCTTTTGGAAACGCTCGGTCTGCCCGCCGATATTCGCGGCGAGCGCCTTTCGGTAGAGCAGTTTATTGCACTTTCAGACCTAATATAACCCGGCAGTGTCGCCCCGCAATGCGGGGGGCCGATTCTTGAATTTGTGCTTCTGTATATTGTAATTTCTTATGTGTTGAGTTCTCCTTTCTTTAAGTGAAAATAAAAAAGCCGTGCTTTTGCACGGTTTTGTGAAATAACTATTGACAAATGTCGAAAAAGATTATATAATATTCGTGGACAGGAATGTCCCGGAGAAATACCACAACGGTGGCGGTTGCTCCTTTCGTACATTTTCAACGAAAGGAGACAAATTTTTCTTTGCTCCTTTCGAATCTATGAAGAGAAAGGAGTGGTGCCTATGAGAAAGCACCAAAGCGTCAAGAATGACTGTGTTCATGGCTCTACTCGCGGTAGCAGACTTGATCGTAGAAATTATCAGCTTCTTCAAGAAGCGTTGATGCCGTAAAGAAATAGCCGCCTTATGCGGAAATTAGGCGGCTATTTCTTATATACGCTTAATTTGGAGCAACCGTCATCGGTGTTTCTCCGTCATTATTCTAACACATATTTCTTTTGTTGTCAACAGTTTTTCAAATAATTTTTTCATACAACGGAGATTATTTTACATACTCTTCGTTTTATTTTTATTTATGGCCTCAAATCATATTTTTGTGATTTGCATGCGATACCCGTTTCTGAGCATACCGCTATTAAGCTCTTGAACAAGGTTTTTCAGAACATAACGCTTGAATTTTTGCTCAAAACAATTTGCAAAATGGATATGTGAGGATTGAATGCACGAAGTTTGCAGAGATATTCTTATAATGCTAAAAAATAACGTCCAACCCATAGCCCGGCAAGCCGGGTTTCAATTCAAGGGGAAAAATGTTTTTTAAAAATCTCAAACCCCCGTTTCAAAGTTCTTTCAGTGGGTGTGGGGGATGCAAGGGGGGCGGAAGGTCCTTTCTTTTAAGAAAGTCCTCCCGCCCCTTTGCGGATCTTCCATCCTTTTCCCCTACTTCTTCCTCGGCCGGCGGCCGATGCCGGACCAAAGGAGGATGATGACCTGCCCGGGAATGCCGAGGAGGTAGAGCATCCAGAACCAAAAGCGGCCGTAGACCATGGCGGTGACGTGAATGGAAGCAAGCACCGACCACATCAGAACGGAAACGATCAAAAAGTTGCGTTTTTTGCTGAACCAAATCGAGTTGAAAATCAGCCAGACCACCGCGGAGGCGGGAATGGCGTACAAAAAGATGAGCCCGGCGCGCGAAGCGGAAACGGCGCGCGCGACAATGACGAAAGCGAGCGTTGCCGCCAGCAGGACGGCGAACACGCAAATGCAGGTGATCAGCACGTGTTTGCGGTGGCGGTGGGAAGGGGGAAGCGGCAGTGCCTCGGCCTCGCTGTGTTCCTGCAAAAGGTAATCGAGCGAAACGCCGAACAGGTCGGCAATGCGTTTGAGAATGACTACGTCGGGGATCGACTCGGCACGTTCCCATTTGGAAACGGCTTTATCGGTATAGCTGAGGGCGTCGGCAAGATCCTGCTGGGTCATGCCGGCTTTTTTTCGCAAGTCGGAAATATTCGCCGCAATGGCGGCTTTAATGCGTTCGTTTTCGTTTTCCATTCCGGCGCTCCTTTCGCAAAATTTCTACCGTTATTTTACCATAAACCTGCGGGATTGTCAAGTTGAAAAAGGTCGG
>JBGUNW010000246.1:0-2032 GCA_045117555.1 Eubacteriales bacterium | reverse complement strand
GGTATGAGCGGAAAGCCGATTGCCACCGAAGCCCCCTACGGCTATATGAAAGACCCGGACAACAAGGATTTTTGGATAATCAACGAGGAAGCCGCCGGAGTTGTCCGTTTGATTTTTCGCCTGTTTCTGGACGGGAAAAACCGCAACCAAATCGCCGTATATCTGACGCAGGCGCAAATCCCAACGCCCACATTCTACATGAAAGAGCGCGGGCGGGGAACGTGCAAAAACAGGGCGCTCAATGAGGATAACCGTTACAAGTGGAACAAAGCCACTTTGACCGATATCCTTACACGGCAGGAGTATTGCGGCGATGTAGTCAACTTCAAGACTACAAAGCATTTCCGGGACAAGCGGAACCACTATGTAGACCGGAGCCAATGGCAGATAACCGAAAATGTGCATGAGCCGATTATTGACCGCGCCGACTTTGAAACCGCACAGCGGATTTTGGAAAACGCGCCCGTCAGACGCCCCAACGGGGACGGGGAAATCCACCCTTTGTCGGGCTTGCTTTTCTGTAAGGATTGCGGCGCAAAAATGCACATCCGCATAGATTACAGAAACGGCGGCAAGCGGCACGTTGCCTATTGCAGCGAGTACCACAAGGGAAAAGCCAAAAACCCCAAATGCCATTCCCCGCACATCATTGACGCGGACTTGCTCATGCAGACCGTCGCGGAAGTGCTGAAGAAAATCGAGGACTATTCTATCAGCAACCGGGCGGAGTTTGAAGCCTTAGTGAAAAAGAACCTTGCCATGCAGCAGACCGACCAGACCAAAAAGCAGCAGAAGCGTATCCCACAAATCACGACGCGCCTTGAACAGATCGACAAGGTGCTGAACAAGCTCTATGAGGACAACGCCCTCGGCACTATCCCGCAAGACCGCTACGAGCAAATGTCGCAGAAGTATTCAGAAGAATACTACGCATTGAAAACGGAGCTTTCCATACTCCAAGAGCAGCTATCCGCTTATGAGAACGCGGGAGGACGGGCGCAGAAGTTTTTGAAGCTGACGGAACGCCATGCCGCCTTTACTGACCTCACCCCCGCCATTCTCAACGAGTTTATCAGCAGGATTGAAGTGCATGAGCGCGACCAGAAAAGGGCGAGATACGCAATCCAGCACATCAGCATATATTTCAACTATATCGGCAGATTTGAGAACGAAGTAACGCAGCTTGCAGAGCCGACAGAGCAGGAAATCCGGCAAATGCGGGAAGAAATCGAAGAAGCCAAAAAGGAAAAGAGCCGCGCCTACCACCGGAAGTATTCAAGGGAGTACCGGGCGCGAAACCTTGAAAAGCAGCGGGAGTATGAGCGTATCAAGGCGCGGGAATACCGGGCAAGGAGAAAGGCGCAGACCGCCGCCGCACAGCCCGCACAGTAAAACAGAATAACCGACAACCAAGAGGGATTTTCCGGCTACGGGAAGTCCCTCTTTTGTGCCCGGAGAAAGGAGCTGCCTATGGCAGAACAGACCCCCGACAGTATCATCACGACGCAGAGAAACGGGCAGACTATTGTTGCGGAGTTATTTTTCAATCACAGCAGCACAGAAACATTCCGCGACAAGCTGCTCAAGACGATACTTGCCGACAGTTCGTGTTTATCTGCGTCTGACGGTCAAGAGCCGGAAAAATCGGAAATCTTGCGATAACAGCCGCCCCGACGATACATTCCACGTCCGGGCGGTTTTTATCGTCAAAAACGCCGTTTTCTCCAAGTCAAGAGCCGGAGAAAACACCCGAAAAATGCCCCTATTGCGTAACAGGGGCACAGAAAGGAGTTTGCATGAGAACAGGGCTTACCAAGCAGGAAAAGACCACCGATATTTGGTTTGACGAGAAAGACCCCCTTATCCATATCCGCACCCCCAACACCGCCTTGAAAAAGCGTCTGCTTGCATACAGCCGCCGTTATCCGGCGATCTGCCAGCAGACTGACGCAGACCCGGAAACGGGCTGCATGGAGTTTGACATTGAGAAAGGCCGCTTCTCTTTCCGTCTGACCGCCCCATACAGCGAGGA